>CAZUUI010000101.1:0-7404 GCA_964622955.1 uncultured Chitinophagaceae bacterium
AATTACCCTACCCTATAAAGTCTGTTATGATGAATCACCCCGTAATGGAGCATTTATATACGCTGCAAGGCGAAGGTGCCGATACAGGTAATGCCGCCTACTTCATCCGTCTAGGTGGATGCGATGTAGGATGCACTTGGTGCGACGTGAAAGAAAGCTGGGACAAAGAAGCGCATCCCAAAATGAGTATAGATGCTATTGCGGATTTAACCCAAAATAGCGGTACAAAAATAGCGGTGATAACAGGTGGCGAACCCACAATGCACGATTTAACCGCTTTGACACAAGCTATTCAGCATCTGCAAATTCGCACACATATAGAAACCTCTGGCACCAATCCTTTGTCAGGCTCTTGGGACTGGGTTTGTTTTTCGCCAAAACGATTCAAAAAGCCTTTGGAAACCTATTATGAACTTAGCCACGAACTCAAAGTGGTCATAGCTCATAAAAATGATTTGCGATGGGCAAAAGAATTTGAAGCTAAAATGCACAAAAACTGCAAATTATACATTCAACCTGAATGGGACAATCGTCAAGAAATGACGAATTTATGTATCGATTTTATCAAAGAAAATCCTAATTGGAGCTTATCTTTGCAGACGCATAAGTATATTGATATTCCGTAGAACTTTACTTCGCTACATCCACTCTCGTCACAAAAAATTCGCTATCTCCCATCCAGAAGAATTTAAAAATTCGTTGTTCGTAATGAAGTCTTACTCTTTTTCCGTACAACATTGCATCTTCTAAATTATTGACAATAGCTGTGTCATCTGAATTTTGCAAGGTAAAATTCCAAATATTTTGATTCATATTGCTCACTTGACCTTGTGCGCCTACATTGAGTTCGCCTTCGTAGGTTTTGAATACATACCCTTTTTTAGAAAATTTAGAAACGACACCTGCACGTTCGCCTTCGGAATAAGCAAATTTGGTCAATCCCCAAGCGGCAACAGCACCCAAAACAATAATAACAATTAATAATTTTAAAACTTTCATAAGAATATTTGAAATAGTATTTTTAAATGAAGAGGTAGTGGAAGGAACTTGATTTTCCATATAATTTATTTATAGCACAAAATTAGTATAAAATTATTTAATACCCGCATTTTTGATATTTCCTCTAAAACGCTCTGCCAAAACTTGCATTATTGCCATACCTTTGATATGCGAGGGTTCAAATTTATCTTTGTCTAAAATGGGATATCGATAATCATAATGGGTAATCTTATTCGGTTCTATCCAATTGAATCCATCTATAAACGACGTAAAACAAAACGATTGAGAATAAATGCTATAATAATTTTTTGAAAATAAATAATCCCCTTTATTCTTTGTATTTAACAAATAATGTAATGTAGACGGGAAATCTACTTGTGAATACAATTTGGATTCTTTTTTGCCTTTAAAATGGGGCTTTAATCTATCGGACAAGATCAAAAAAGGAATATTGAAGAATTCTCTTTGTTCATTTTTGAAATAATCTGGCAGAAAATGAGCGTGGTCGGAGGTAATAATTACCAACGTATTTTTTAGCAATTTTGATTTTTCGGCATTTTTAAAAAATTGTTTTAGTTGCCTATCCAAATACGAAACCGAATTCAAATAATTGTCTTTTTCCGAATTTGAAGGCTTATATCCCTTTATATCATAAGGCTGGTGCGTACTTTGCGTCAATACAATCTTGAAAAAAGGCTTTTTTTCAGTTTGTATATTGGAAATTAACTCCTCAAACAAAAAACTATCTTCTACACCTAATTTTTGAGTACGATGCTTTGAAGAAAAATCGTGAATGTCTGTTATTTTATCTATTCCATTTTGTATAAAATAGGATTTTATTTTACCAAATTCGGACTCTCCTCCAAAATAAAAACTTGTGTGGTAGTTTTCTTTTTTCATATCTCGAATCAATGAAGGGATTTCAGGAACCAGATTCACATTTTCAATAGTATTTTTATAAGGCAAAGGATATTCGCCACTCAACAAACTCGAAATGCCTTGTTCGGTTCTAAAACCATTGGCAAATGCATTGTCGAAATAAAGACCTTCCTCTATTTTTTTATGGAGAAATGGCATATTTGTAGGGACACAAACTTTATTGACGCCTTCCATCAAAATGATTAGGACATTGGGTTTTTCTTCAAAATAAAACGGATTTTCTGTTGTAGAATCCGAAGTTTTATGCAAATTATTTGTAATTAAATTTGCCTTTTCAGAATTTAAAATTTTATAGGAATCCAAATCGGTTTCAAATAAATTATCAAAAAGCACATTTCCTATATTCCAAACCGAATTGAGAATGGCATAGCTAGTATTATTGTTCTTAGAAATAAATGCAAAACTTTGATTCAAAGGAATTTGCGAAATACCTCCGCGAATTGATATAATATTTATTGCAACAAATAATAACCCAAATAGAGCTGTTTTTATCGTAATTTTAAATGAAATTTTTATAGTATATATCCAGCGATGAAATACATAAATAGAGCTGGAACATATAATAATCAATCCGAGCACAAATAAAAACAATTGAACATTGGATAAAAAATGGATGATTTCCATTGGGGTTTTGAGATAAAAAAGAGCTTTGACGTTGAATTTACATTGCCAAAAAGCATACAAAACAATATCGGCACAAAGTATAATATTCAAAAAAATAATTATAATTTCGTGTATTCTTTTTGAATTAAAAAAACGTAGCCACAATAATTGCACACTAGAGAGAGGAACTGAAACTGCCAAATCGAACAACATTGATTTATAAAAAAAAGATAATGTTAGAGAGGCGTCAAATCCACCAAAAAGTACAATAAAAACTATTCGGAATATCCAAAAAGTGACAAGCCAAAAAAGAATAAGTTTCAAAAAAGTTGAAAATGCTTTTTTTCCCAATGTTGTTAATTAAAAAAGTCAAAATTAAGCAATAGTTCGCAACAAACTGTATTATTTTCATTAATTTTGCCAAATATTAATTAGCATCTATGATTTTTCTTCGTGCATTTGCGTCTATTTGGGACTTTATAAACCATATTTTTGGGACACATATTTTGTCTATGCCACCCAATACGTATGGCTTTATGATGGCAATTGCTTTTATGGTCGGTGTTTTTATAGGATATAAAGAATTGAAACGAAGAACCGATTTGGGTATTTTTGAAAAAGGTTCAAAAGAAATAACGGAAGGCGCTGCACCGCAAATTAATGATTTAATCAGTCATCTTATTATTGGTTTTTTAATTGGATGGAAAGGATTGGGAATTTATCTCAATTTTGATCAATTTTCGCAAGATCCACAAAATTATATTCTCTCTTCACAAGGTTTTTTTCTGGGCGGAATTGCTGTTGCTGCATTATTTGGAGGCTATGAATATTTTCAACTAAAAAAGAAACAATTACCAAATCCTGAGACCAAAATCATTCGATATAATGTTGAAGATAGAATTTTTGACATCCTCATTTTAGCAATGGTTGGAGGTGTTTTGGGTTCAAAACTTATGGATGCTATAGACAATCCCGCTTCGATGAATGAATTATTGACCAATCCGATTCAATCGCTTACTTCAGGATTGAGTGTGTTGGGTGGTTTGTGGTTGGCAGCACTGTTGATAATTTTTTATGGTCGCAAGCACAAAATTAAGTTGTGGGCATTGACCGATAGCTTGGCGCCAGCGTTTTTCATAGCGTATGCAGTAGGCCGTCTTGGCTGTCAATTTTCGGGCGATGGATGCTGGGGCATTCCTAGTACTCCTTTCAATCAACCATCGTGGGTTCCCGATTTTTTATGGGGAAATACCTACGCTCATAATGTCAACGAAGTAGGACTTCCTATAGCTAATTGTGCAGGGAGATATTGTATGGAGCTGGCAGAACCCCATTTTCCTACACCAATATACGAAACCTTGATGGTATCAGCTTTATTTCTTATTTTATGGATGGTTCGCAAGCGAATCACCTTTCACTTTGGTTCTATGACAGGTTTATTTATGATTTTTAATGGACTTGAACGATTTTTGATAGAATTTATTCGTGTAAATACAAAATATAATTTCTTGGGAATCAATTTGTCACAAGCACAATATATTTCTATTGGGATGATTATTGCGGGAATTATCATTATGATTTGGGCTATGAATCAAGCTAAATTGTCAAAAGCGAACGCATCTTAAACATAACAATCAAATTTTTCATTTTATAGCTTCAACTTTAAATGAAAAAAATAAATATTAAACAAATGAAAAAAATTGGAATTATTGGCGGTGGATTTTCGGGGACGCTCACGGCTGTACATTTAATTGAAAAAACAAATGCTCCTTTTGAGTTGATTTTTATTAATGAAAAAGGAAATTTTAACAAAGGCATAGCTTACAACCCTTATTCAAAAAGACATATTCTAAATGTTCCTACGGCAAAAATGAGCGCCTATCCCGCAGAACCCAATCATTTTTTGGACTGGGTAATGGCATTGGATGCTTACAAAAATTTGGATAGAGATTTGGTAGGAAATGCTTTTATGCCACGATATTTGTATGGAGAATATCTCGTTCAAATTTGGGAAAAAACCTTGAAAATAGCACAAGAAAAAGGGATAAAAATCATCATTGAAGATTCTGTAGTTTCGGAATTGGACTCAATCAATCAAAATATTCATATTGCATTAGAAAATGGAAAACAATTTGAATTGGACGAATGTGTCATTGCTACGGGAAATATCGTTCCTCGAAATCCAAAAATAAAAAATGAAGATTTCTACAATTCTTCAAAATATTTCCAAAATCCTTGGGGTGCCGATTCAGTACAAAATATCGATTCAAACTTGCCCGTATTGATTGTAGGAAATGGCTTGACAATGGTTGACACCGTTTTGGGATTGCTCGAAAATGGGTATAAAAATAAAATTTATTCTATTTCACCCAATGGATTCAACATTCTACCCCATCGTCACGGCGGTATGAAATACGATGCATTGTCAAAAGAATTGCACGAAAAAATGTCGCTCCGCGAATTGGTGAGCCTCGTAAACAAACATATCAAAAAAGTTAGACGTTTTGGGGTATCTGCCGAACCTTTAATTGATAGCTTTAGACCTTTTACTCAAAAAATTTGGCAAAATTTGAGCGATTCTGAAAAAAATCTGTTTATGAGCCGTCTTCGTCATCTTTGGGGTGTGGCCAGACATAGAATTCCATTGCATATTCACGACAAATTGCAACAATTGCGAATTGACAATCAATTAATTATAAAATCAGGAAGATTGCTCAATATTGTAGAAAACGGCAATGACGTATTGGTAACTTTTTATGATAAAAAAAATCATTGCGAAGCTGAAATCAACGTTAGCCGCGTAATCAATTGTACAGGCCCTGAAACAGACTTGGAATTGGCAGCAGAAAGTTTCTTAAAAACCGCCTTGAACAAAGGACTTTTGACACAAGATAGTCTTAAACTAGGAATAAAAGCAGATGTAAAAACATTTCAAATGATAGATAAATCGGGAAACAAACATCCAAATCTTTATACATTAGGCTCCAATTTAAAAGGCGAATTATGGGAAAGTACAGCCGTTCCCGAATTGCGCGGACAAGCCGAATCATTAGCTACACAATTAATTGAAAAATTAAAATAGAAATTATTTATGTTGGATTTTGTTCAAATAGCCAATCAATTTATTGCCAGCATTAGTGCTTTTTTACCCAAATTGGTTGCAGCTATTGCATTTTGGATAATTGGTAGTTTTGTCATCAATATTTTATTCAAAAGTGTAAAAAAAATCTTAGACAAAAAAGATTTTGACCCTTCACTTGAAAGTTTTTTGCTTTCGTTCCTGAAATTAGGACTCCGAGTAATGCTTTTTGCCATTATCATTGGCATTTTGGGCGTTCAAACCACCTCTTTTGCGGCTATGTTGGCAGGTATTGGCGTGGCGTTGGGCTCAGCGTTTAATGGATCACTAGGGAATTTTGCTGGAGGTATAATGCTTATGTTATATAAACCTATTTCCGTAGGGGACTTTATTGAATTTGGTACCAATAGCGGCACGGTTTCAGCCATAGGCATATTCAATACAACGATACTTACTGGCGATTGTAAGACGGTGTATCTTCCCAACGGAACCTTGTCTACAGGTGTAATTGTCAATTGGTCGCGCCACGGATATATTCGTGTGGATGTTCCCCTCAATATCGAAAGCAACTCAAATATTCATACGGTTAAAGAAATTTGTATCAAAGCGATGCTTTCCCACCCACAAGTTTTGAAATCTCCTCAACCCGAAGTACTTATATTGAGTATTGCACAAGGTTCTACTCAACTTAGTATTCGTTCTTATTGTCTTCAAAAAGATTATTGGGACGTTTTTAACGATACCCATTTCTTAATTCTGGATGCATTTAAAGAAAATGGCATCACACAAGGTATTCCAAAATCTATTTTAATTTCAAAAGAAAGCTAATGACTCAAAAAAAACAATCATTACTCTCTTGGTTTATCCTTTTTTTGCTTGGAGCCGTATGGGGAAGTTCCTTTATTTTGATGAAAATAGGTTCCAAATCCTTAGGTTCGGTAGAAATAGCCGCACTCCGCAACGGCATCGCGGGTGCTTTTGTACTTCCTTTTTTCTTAAAATCCATTAAAAATTATACACGAGAAAACTGGACATTTCTTATACTTTGCGCATTATTGGGGAATGGAATTCCCTCCATTTTTTATGCCTATTCCTCAAAATATATCGATAGCAATATCAATGGCGTCATCAATTCCCTCACTCCCATTTTCACGTTATTGATAGGCGTATATTTTTTGAAAATTAAAATAAGTAAATGGAGTGTACTAGGCGTTTTTATTGGTTTTATGGGCGTTTTCATTCTATTCTTTAGCAAAGGATTTTCTTCAAAAAATTTATGGATTGTATTTTTGCCCTTACTATCTACAGCTATGTATGGCACCAATACAAACCTTATCAAAGAAAAATTATCGCATCTTTCATCCTTTCAAATGTTGACAGGAATCTTTGGTGTAATGGCTATTCCCGCAATGCTATACCTCGTTTATGCACAAATTTGGCATTATATTCACTGGGATTATTTTTCGTTTAAAATTTGGCAAACACCCATCAATGAATCGCAAAAAGAAATGTTTTCATTTTCCGCCATTTTTCTACTTGGATTTATGAATTCTTTTCTTTCTTCCTTGTTGTTTTATTATTTTCTGAGACGAACGAGTGCTATTTTTGCTTCAATGACAACCTATCTTATCCCTATTATGAGTATTTTTTGGGGATTTATGGACGGAGAACCTATTGGCTGGTTTCACGCTATGTCATTGTCACTTATTTTGCTTGGGGTCTTTATGGTGAGTAAGCGGAAATAAGTAAGGAGAATTACAAAAAAAATCAACAATTTTTATTTA
>CAZUUI010000102.1:0-484 GCA_964622955.1 uncultured Chitinophagaceae bacterium
AATTTGAGCAAAATCCACGCAAAGCCCAGAGTGCCTACAATGAGGATAATAGCCACAGGTCCTTTGGTCATAACGGCGAGTGCGGTAAAAAGTGCCGAAAGAAAGGTTTGTAGTATATTTTGACGTGTTGTATTTTCTTTCCAAATAAATAAATAGCAAAAACTATAGATGGCATGGAAAATAAAAAAATTAAAAACGGGGTCAATTAAGCCTGTTTTGAAATAAAAATGCGGCGTGAGCGAAGCACCCATACTCAGTACCCAAAACCAAGCCATACGAGTAGAGAAATGCCTTCGTCCAATAATAAACAGACTACAAAGAACAATAATTCCAAAAATAGCATTGGGAAAGCGTGCTGCAAATTCATTGATTCCAAATACCTTCATCGAAAGTACCTGCATCCACATAAAAAGAGGAGGCTTTTCATAAAAAGGCATGTAGTTGATTTGTGGTTGCATGTAATTATTGCTGGCAATCATTTCTC
>CAZUUI010000102.1:494-2953 GCA_964622955.1 uncultured Chitinophagaceae bacterium
TCAGCAAAATTGACTTCATCCCAGTCAAATAGATGAACATTTCCAAGGAATGGTATGAAAAATAATCCCGATATTAGGATTATAGTAAGTATAGGATTTTGATTGAATATTCGCTTCATGCAACAAAAATAAAAACTATTTGTATAGATAGAAGATAAAAAATGGGAATATGCCAAAGTTTCATGCTAGGGAAAATATATCATTATTATTTTTTTGATAATAATTACAAAAAACAAACTATATTTGCACTCCGTTTTTTACAAATGGAAATGTTTGCGTAGCTCAACTGGATAGAGCACCTGACTACGGATCAGGAGGTTTGGGGTTCGAATCCCTACGCGAACGCCAATTTTTACAAGCCTTTGCAAGTTTTTGCAGAGGCTTTTTTTATGAAAATAAAGGAAACTATTGTTAAAAAAGGGAATAAGTTAGTTTTTTTGTATCTCCAAATGAATATTTTATATTTTTGCCAATGATTTTTTAATAAGGTTTCCTATGAAAATACTCGCTACCTTTCTTTTTTTAATACTGCTTTCACCCGTTTGGAGTCAAAAATTTAGCTATAAATGGGCTGAAAATGATTTGGATAAAAAGGAAAGCATTCGCCCTGATTTTGTTTTTACAAAAAAAGATGGTAATTTTATTGTAGTTTCTCTAAAAGTTTTTTCAGATGCTGGAAAGCAAAAAATTGCCATTAATGAATATAATGGATCGCTAAAAAAACTAAAATCGGTTTCAGATGTTCGCTTCAAAAACAAAGCGGGAGAGGATATTTATATATATCAAAGTTTGTCTATCAAAGGTAACCATTATTTGATTGGAAATAAATATGATAGTAAGTCCAATGTGTTCAAACTTTATGCTTTTCAGCTGGATAATAATCTAAAATCGAGTGGAAATCCTATTGAACTATTGACCTTTTTTGCTGAAAAAGAACGAAAAACGCCAAAACTTTCCTTCAAATTTTCACCAGATAAATCCAAATTGCTGGTCTATGCCGATTTATTCAACAAAAAAAAGGAAAAAGATGAGTATCGAATGATTGTTTTTGATCAAAATCTAGGAATCGTTTGGGATAAGAAAATCACTATGCCATACAATCGAAAAGATATGAGCGTAACTGCCGTAGAAATCAATAATGAGGCCGAGGTTTTTGTTCAATATTTTCATTTTGTGAAGAAAGAGTCCGATTTTAAGTTGCTGGTAATTCAAGATGATGGAGAAGATATGCACTCTATTGATTTGGATAAAAATGGAAAATATTTTACCGCAATTAATAGTAAAATAGGTTCTAATGGGGATATTATCTTTTTTGGATTGTATTGTAATAAGAAAAGTAGAAATTTTCATAATGGTTTTTGTACAATTACCCTAGATTATAACTCAAATGAAATATTGAGCTCAAAATTTAAAGAATTTGATGAAGCATTATTGAGGAATTTTTTCAAAGATAAAAAAGCAAAACGCTTGGCAAAGCAAGAAACAGGATTGCTTACCGATTATAAACTACAGGGGATTTACCCCGACAGCAAAGGCGGTTTTATAGTGCTTTTTGAAGATAGGAAAGTTGTCGATATTACATATACTAGCTCTTCGGGATATACAAAAAGTAGCACAAAACACGATTATAAAGACCTTGTAGCCTTGTCGTTTGATGAAAATTATAACTTGAAAAATGCAGAGACAATCTATAAATCTTTGATGATTGGTTATAACAATAATAGAGCGGCTCCTGGCTCTAGTTTAGGCGATTTGTTTTCGGGAAATGCAATGAGTTTGCAAACGTATATTGAGCGATTTATTGAAACTAGTACGTTTTTTTATAACGATAAATTATATCATTTGTACAATGATCATCACAAAAATGAAGACAAAGAACGATATAAAGATAAATCGAAGGTAAAAACAACCCGAAATCTAAAGAAAGCAAATAGTATACTTTCTTGGGTTGAAAATGGTGAGATTCAAAGAGAACTGGTTGTAAATGGTAAAGAAGAGGATTTAGTTTTGAATACAGAATTGGCAACCGTCGTGGATGGAAATAAAATTTTGCTTTATTGTTCTAATTTTGCTACTTCAAAACGAGAAAAATTAGGTCTTTTAATTTTTGATGAAGGCAATCCAATCATTAAAAAGATACCATTCAATGAACAATTTGACAAAAAAGAAGGAATGAATAAAAATGTGGCTAAAGCTAATCCTTCTGTCCCTAAATCTGATGTACCAAAAGATGAAACAGAGGCATCCAATTCTTTTTTTGATCGAAAACCCGATATTTACTCCAAAGATGTCTTAAATTTTTATACCGTAGAAGTGAAATCCACCGCAACACCCTTATCCAAAAACGATGCGTTGTATTCCGATTTTTCTAAATTATATGAATACAAATCAAATGGAATGTATTACTATTATGTAGGAAAATATAAATCGGAAGAAATTGCTCAGAAATTTCAAGAATT
>CAZUUI010000102.1:2963-7382 GCA_964622955.1 uncultured Chitinophagaceae bacterium
AAAATAATATCGAATCTCAGGTTATTGAATACAAGCTGGGAAGACGTGTCGAACCTGAATAAGCATTTTTGACAAAAGTTATTATGGATTTTTGATTTCAGAAAAAATGATTACATTTGCAAAATGAGTACATTAAAAAATTTGATATATGCATCGCGCTTGCGAACATTACCTTTGGCTTGTTCTTGTGCAATTGTAGCGGGAGCTATGGCTTATTATTTGGAGGCATTTGATTGGTTTATTTTTATATTGAGTTTGCTTACCATTATTTTGTTGCAGGTTTTATCAAATTTTGCCAATGACCTAGGCGATAGCCAAAAAGGAACCGATAATGAAAAACGAATAGGTCCAGAACGTGCCGTACAGAAAGGTTTAATTTCTACTCATTCAATGAGCCAATATGTGAAAGTATTGACTGTTCTCTCTTTTGTTTCAGGGATTTTGTTATTGTATTTTTCCAATATGCTTTTATGGCAAAAAATGTTGTTTGTGGCTTTGGGAATTAGTGCAATTGCAGCTGCAAAACTTTATACAATGGGTAAAATTGCTTATGGATACAGAGGTTATGGCGATTTGTTTGTGTTTTTGTTTTTTGGAATTATAGGCGTGGTAGGCGCTTTGTATTTGTATATTCACGTATTGAACCTTGCCGCTTTTTTACCTGCAATAGGAGTGGGATGCCTTTCGGTAGCTGTGTTGCATTTGAACAATTTGCGAGATATGGAAAATGATGCGCTTTCGGGCAAAATCACATTGGCCATTCGATTGGGAAATGAAAATGCTAAATTGTATTTTTTGTTTTTGATTGTTGTGGGCATTTTTTCTTGGGGCTTTTTTCCTACCACACAGACAGTGGTTAATCTTTATAGTTATCTATATTTTATAGGATTTTTACCATTGTTTTTTGTGCTTTTTTCTTTTTTCAAAATTAAAGAAAAAGCGCATTATGATAGACTTATGAAGCCCTTGGCTTTGTCTGTGTTTTTCATTTCATTATTGTTTTTTGTTTCTCAAATAATTTAGGAGTAGTTTATGAAAAAAATGGCCGCTTTTCTTCAAAAACATACGCTAGAATTTAAGTTTGATGCAAAAACCTCGCGAAATACTTTTCAGAAAAAAGATATTTTTTTAATAGAAATTAGCGATAATTTTGGGAGATTAGGTGTAGGCGAAATAGCGCCTTTGGAGGGCTTAAGTCCTGAGTTTAACGAGCATTTTGAAGAAAAGCTGAAAGATGTTTCGGCTAATGTAGCATATTATTTGAATAATTTAGATGATTTGGCAGATTATCCTTCAATTATTTTTGGATTAGAAACGGCTTGGTGGGCTTATAAAAATTCAAACGGCATATTTTTTAATACCGATTTTACCAATAAAAAAAGAGCCCTTCCTATCAATAGCCTTGTATGGATGGGCGATTTTGATTTTATGAAATCTCAAATCGATGCCATTTTGAAGCAAGAAACCAAGTGTATAAAAGTAAAAGTTGGAGGGATTGATTTTGAACAAGAACTAGAATTGTTGAAATATATCAGACGTTTCCGAACTGCAAAAACACTTCAATTGCGATTGGATGCAAATGGTGCTTTTCGTCCCGACAATGTTAGCGAAAAATTTGAAAAATTAATGCCTTTTGATATTCATTCAATCGAACAGCCCATTGCAAAAGGTCAAATAAATGATATGCGATTGATTGTAGAAACAGGCAAAATACCAATTGCACTTGATGAAGAATTGATAGGAGTAACTCAATATAAAGATCGCTATCAGCTTTTGAAAGAAATCAACCCTAGCTATATTGTACTAAAACCCTCGCTTCACGGAGGCTTTAGAGGCGTGGAAGAGTGGATATTTGTTGCACGACAATTGGGGATCCGATGGTGGGTTACTTCGGCATTGGAGAGCAATTTGGGGCTCAATGCTATTGCACAATGGGTGAGTCAATATCCCGAAGCATACGATTTTCCTCAAGGACTGGGAACAGGGCAATTATATAAAAATAATTTGCCTGCTCAATCCTATACTCAAGATTATTTTTTATATTTTGGAAATTAGTTTGTAACCAAATTCTATTTCTGTACTCTTATTCTCGATTAAGTACTTAATCTTTTCTTTATTTGTTTATAAAAAATTAAAAAATAGTAAAAATGAAAAGTTATAAATTGTTATCGGCACCCAATGTCAAAATTAATGTAGGAGGAAAAAATGACTCTACAAACAAAACAAATATTCTGAATATAGAAGTTGTAGACTCAAAAGATACCTTCAGAAAAACAATCAATACGGACAATGTAGAAGACGTTATTGAAGAGTTGAAAACTGAAATCAAGTCAAATCAAGACTTGAAAGATCCTGATGTGGAAAAAATGCGATTAAAAAAAGAGACGATGGAATCCGCTCTAGGAATTGGATTTATGTTTTTTATAGCTATTCTTTCCTTGTTTTTGATATTGTACAACAAAAGACAAAACCGAATTTTGCAAGAAACTATGATAAAAAACGGAATAGATCCTACCGCACAACAAAATAAAATGTCCTCACTTCCAACCGATTATTCTTTTGGAAAAGGTCGTATGCTCAAATACGCTGTTGTAGCACTTTCTTTTGGAATAAGCTATATAGCCGATGAATTTTCGGAGCGATTTTTTGACATCGATTGTTTTTGGGCTACATTTGCTATCTTGATGGGAATAGGTTTCTTATATATTTATAAAAATGGGGATTGGGATAGTACAAAAGATATTGATACCGTTATAAAAGAAAAACAAGAAGAGATAAAACAATTGAATCCGTAGCCTCTCCCTTAATCGTATAAAAAGCAAAAAAATGCAAGACGAACTACTGTGGATAGAAAATGTAAAAGCCGGCAAGGTTCAAGATTTTGGACACTTGGTAGCTCGTTATGCCAAATACAGTTTTTCGGTTGCGTATAATATTGTCAAAGATTATGACGATGCCAATGATATAGTTCAGGAATCTATGATGCTAGCGTATGAAAATATTCAAAAGTTCAATATGGATTCCAAATTTTCTACCTGGCTCTATCGGATTGTGTTTAATCACGCCTTGCGATTTACCAAAAAAAAGAAATTCTTTGGCGAAATAGATTCTTTGTCAATTCCTGAAGATGAAGATGAATCAGAGGAATTGCTTTTGAATGAAGTTCAATTTGATCAATTAGGAAAAGCTATGGAAACGTTAAAAGAGACCGAGCGATTAATACTTGAGTTGTATTATTTTCAAAATCAATCTATTAAAGAAATAGCTATGGTTTGTTCATTGACCGAATCTCACGTGAAAGTTTTATTGCATAGAACCCGTCAAAAATTATCTCAACTATTAAAAAAATAACATTAAATTTGCAAAATATGAGTGCGTTATATCAATTTTTTGAGAATCAATACAATACGTTTTTACCATCAAATTATTCTTATTTGATGGCGGAAAATATAAAAAAACAAATTCTGTTTCTAAAATTGCAGAAAAACAAAATGCGAATTCAAAATTTAAAAATGATTTTGATAGTTACTTTTTCACTTTTAATGGTGCGTATGATTCAGGTGATTGAAAAGCTTGATTTTAATTTTGAGATTAATAATTTTACTTTTAATCTATCTACATTGGTGTCAGTCTCCATTTTGTTTTTGTTTTTTCTAATAGAAGAAAATAAAAGCTGGATAAATAAAAAGTTGTTGAATTAAAAAAAAAGTGTATTTTTGCACTCCCAAAAAATAAGTAAATTTAATAAATATAAATAAATAGTAATGGCAAATACAAGAAATGCAAAGAAAGCTGCAAGAAAAGCTGCCAAGAGAAGATTGCACAATAGATATTACGCAAAAACAACTCGTAATGCAATCAAAAAACTTGAGAATACTGAATCTAATTCAGAGCAACAAGAAAATCTTGGAAATGTAGTATCAATGATTGATAAATTAGCTAAAAGAAACATTATTCACAAGAATAAAGCGGCTAATTTGAAATCTAAATTGATGAAAAGAATTTTAGCTTCGGCTTAATTTTTTTCATTATTTTTGTAAGTAAATTAAAATATATACATTATGTCTAAAGGTACTTCTTGGATTATGTTTTTTGTAGCTACTATTATTTGTGTAGCTATGTTGATATTTGTTCCACAAATTTTTTGGATTCCATTGCCGTTTGTTATTACGGGATTGGCTCAGGCATTAGATGCTATTTAGTGTTATTTTATTGTCATTATGTTGACAAAAAGTTTAATTTTTTAAAATTACAAAAATACACGCATGAAAATATACACCAAAACGGGCGACAAGGGGACCACGTCTCTGGTCGGCGGCGAGCGGGTTTTCAAGACCGACGAACGGGTCGAAGCGTACGGCTCGGTAGATGAATTGGCGGCTTTTACGGCGCTGTTGTGCGACAATATGCGCTCCGATG
>CAZUUI010000103.1:0-2229 GCA_964622955.1 uncultured Chitinophagaceae bacterium
TTGATTGTTTTTCTCACGGAAGACTCGGAATGCACGAATCTTTTCAGTCTTTTCAGTGTATTCTGTGGATTTCTGTGAGATAATTATTTTTTTGCTCACGGAAGGCACAGAAGACACGGAAAGCACGGATTTTTTTTTTATTTTTTTTGTGTATTCTGTGGTTTTCAGTGAGACATTCATTTTCTTTTTTTCGCTCACGGAAGGCACGGAATACACGGAACTTATCATTACAATATCGCCCTAATTATCAATGATTTAGGATTGGAGTAATATTTCATATTTTTTTCTACTTCTTTCTCCAATTCGTCTTTTGTGGTATTTTTCCCTTTAAACTTTCGGATATATTCTGTTTTGGGTTTGAGTTCGAGGTTTTTAAATTCTTTTGCCAGCCACGTGGTATGAATATCAGGAACTACCAGTCCCAAGACCGTTCCGGGAAGTCCAGTAATACTTTCGGGACCTATAGACACCTGCAACTCTGGTGCAAAAAACGCTACTATTTCGATACTATCTTTTATCTTCCCAATTGCCTTATAGCATTCAAAACCTAGTATGGTACGAGTATCGGTAGTGAGTTTCCAATGATAATCGATAAAACTATCGGTGTATATCATATCCGCATCGCCAATAGCTTTTTGGGTAAGGATTTTTTTCGTTTTGATATCAAAATGGCGATTGCCATAAGACATAAATCCTGAGAAATAGTCGCTCTCATCCTCGCCTTCCATTTTGTCATAATTTGCTTCTTCCGAATTGGTACTCAGCAAAAAACTATCTACATAAAAACGGTTTTCCTTTGTAGGCTTATACCAAGCTTCATTTTTCAGCAAATTGGCTTTATTGATTTTTCGTTCAAATTTTATAACATAATTTTGCAGCGTTTGGGACGAAACTTGTTGTGTCCATAATACGAGTAAAATAAAAAAACAGTGCTTCATTGTTTTATTTTTTAAGTAAGGAACTTTAGTCTTCATTTGCGGGGCTTTCAGGATTTTTGGATTTAGGTTTGCTATTGAATCGCCATACAACCGATGCCATAAAATAGCGCGTAATCGCTTCATTGGTGGTTTCAAATATTGAATTTCTGTAGAAATTTCGCCAAACCGATTTATTTTGATTGAGAATATCATTGGCAATGAGCTCTACATTCCATTTCCCAAAACTCCTTTTGAGTTTAGCATTCAAGAGCCAGAAAGAACTATTTTCCGAAAAGGAGTTGTTTTTTGGTAAATAATTCCATTCCATAGAAGATTCTAGCGACAATTTCCAAGGTAGAAAAATTTCATTACGGAATGTAAGTGAAGAATTAAATTGATTTGATTCGGTCAAAGTATTGCTTTTTACAGAAATATTGGAGAACTTGACATCGTAGTCTACATTCAAATCAATAATACTATCAAAGGTTTTTTGAACGCCAAATGAAAGGTTCAAGGATTTATTATGCGAAATATTTTCAATATTATTTATAAAAGAATTGGTTTTGTTTATTTGACCATAAAATCCGCCATTGATATTCAAGTCAATTTTTTTGATTGGTGTAGAAATATACAAATTTGAATTCATATTGTAGTTTCCGTTCGTCTGGACATATTGCCTTTGAGTTATACCATTTTCCAGATAATTAATGGACTGGACAATATCATTTTGCAAGGTAGTAAAAGAATATGAAAACCACACATATCGTCCCGAAACGGATTGATTGAGATTGCCTTGAATACCAAATCGATACCTTTCGGTAGGTTGGAGGTTGGGATTTCCTTTGTCAATACTTAATGGATTGGAATAATTTGTAAAAGGTTGAATTTCATTCATTCGTGGGGGCTGTATGCTTTTTCGAAATTTGAAATCAATCAGCGCCATTTTGAATGAGCGATTTTTGGAACATATTCGCGTGATGCCACTTGGCACCACCTTCGATCGTTATCTTTTTGAGCTTCAATGTCAATTTCAGATTGGTACTCAACGCATCGGCGGTGTATTGGTAATCATTGCTGAGCGTATCCACTTTTTCCACAACTTCGGCGCCTTGACTATTCAAGACATTGGAAGTGCTGTTATACGATTTGTAATTATTGCTCAAATAATTAAAACCTGTCTCTATGAAAAAGTTTTGTTTAATAATAGGTTCGATATAAACAGCCGAAAACTTTTTGCTTTGTTCTTGATTCAAAAAGTCAAATTCTTGATGAGTTTCATTCTGAGATCGGCCATGTCTATTGTAGGGTGTGA
>CAZUUI010000103.1:2239-7225 GCA_964622955.1 uncultured Chitinophagaceae bacterium
GAGAGTTATTGTCCCAAGTCCATTTGGTAGACAAACCTACAAAACGTCCTTTTTTCTTGAACTTTAATTCATAATCAATATCAAAATTAAAATCTTTGGATGCCGAAAGAGAATTGCTGTTGAGTACATTTTTATTGATAAGCGTATCGTTCAGTTCAATAAAAGAATTTTGTTCACGGTTCAAAATAGCATTTGAAAATGAGCCCCCAAGCGCAATTGATAGTTTCTGAAAAGAATCTATATCTTTTTTGAACAATCCTGCAAAATGATTTTTCCGCATTTCGCCATTGATAGCATTTACCGATTCGCTATATTGTTTGTTCGATTCAAAAATTTGTGTACTTTTTGAGGATTGGAATCCATTGTAGGTCTTTGTATTATGCTTATAATTTCCGCCAATTTTCCCCGATTCGTCCAAAAAATTCTGCGCTACATTGATTCCGCCCACAATATTGGTAGGAATCACTCCCATAAAATTATTGTTATATTCTCCTTCGGAATTGGTATAAGAGTCCAAATCCTCGTCATACTGCCAAGTATTGCCTAGATTATACTGATTTCTATCTTCCCAGCTGAGATTATTTTTGATATTATCGGCAAGCAAAAAGCCTGTCATTTTGGTATTTTTAGTAAATGAATTGAGGAGAAATCCTGTATTAAAGCGATTGTTTTGGCTATATCCGCCTATTATTTTCCCAAAATAGCCTTTTTTGGCCTCATCTTTTAGTTTCAGATTGATGACTTTCACCTTTTCCTCATCCGAAACGCCTGTATTCTTTTCTTTATTGGATTTGTCGTCTATCACCTCTACTTTGTCTATCATCTTGGCATCCAAATTTCGGGTAGCAACGGTGGCATCTTCCGCAAAAAAATCATCGCCATCGATAAGCACTTTTTCTACTTTTTTTCCAAAGGCTTTTATCCCGCCATCTTTGTCCACTTGCAGGCCAGGGAGTTTTTTGAGCAAATCTTCTACGCTAGCGCCTGCATTGAGTTTGAAGCTATCGGCATTGTATGTAACAGTATCGCCCGAAACGGTAATGGCTTTATTTGTCTTGACTATAACTTCGCGGAGGACCTTATTTTTGGGAATTAAAAATACGGTATCTTGCGACAAATCAGCATAATATTCCACAAACTTTTTATGCCAAACCCACAGTTTGTACGTGCTGTTTTTTGAAGGAGACAGACTGCACTTGCCCAGTCCATTGGTGCGTGCAAATCCCAAAATAGCAGAATCTTTTACATCCAGCAAAATACAAGTTGCAGAAGCAATAGGCTTTTGATTGACTTTGTCATAAACTATTATATTGTTTTGGGCGAAAGTACCAAATGACGTCCATAAAAATATTACAGATAATATTGATTTCATTTCTTTTGTTTTCAATTATAAATAATGTAGTGTAAACGAAATTAAACATCGTTTAGTATATGATCCCTAAAAAAGTCCGTTTATTTCTTTGTCAATTTTTTCTACAATAGCCGCAAAATCTTCTTTATTGTTCAAGAAATCCATATCGTCTATATTGATAATCAACAATTTACCAACTTTATAGGATTCTATCCACGTATCGTAATATTGATTTAATTTTCGCAAATAATCCAAACGGATATTTTCTTCATATTCACGCGCTCTGTTTTGAATATTTTCCACCAAACTAGGAATTGATGCTTGTAAGTAAATCATCAAATCGGGCGGTGCTATCATATTGCTCATCGTTTTAAAAAGGCTTTGATAATTATCAAAATCCCTTGTACTCATCAATCCCATTTGATGCAAATTCGGTGCAAAAATATACGCATCTTCATAGATAGTTCGGTCTTGAATTACAGTTTTAGCACCATTTCTAAGTTTTACCAGCTGCTGGAAACGGCTGTTGAGAAAATAGATTTGAAGATTGAAACTCCAGCGGTGCATATCTTCATAAAAATCGCTCAAATACGGATTGTTCTCTACACTTTCATACTCGGGTTCCCAACCATAATGCTTTGACAATAATTCGGTAAGTGTGGTTTTTCCCGCACCTATATTTCCTGCAATGGCTATGTGTTTCAACTCTAACTTTGACATATATCTTTAGTATAAATTTTTTATAGATTGTGAGGTAAGCCCCATCGATTCTCTTATTTCTTCAATAGTTTGTTGTGCATTTACATTTGCTTTTCTAGCCCCTTCGATAGCTATTTCGTATACCATTTTTGGATTATGGATATAGTATTCTATTTTCTCTCGAATTGGCGCTAATTTCACTACGGCATCTGCTGCAATTTTTGATTTCAAATCGCCGTATCGTATGCTAGCATTGGCATAGTCTGCTTTGAACTGATTGATATCTGCTTCTTCGGAGAACAATTCCATAATTTTAAACAAATTAGCCACTTCTTCGGACAAAGGCATATTTTTTTCAGTTGGTCCTGTATCCGTTTTGGCTCGTTTGATTTTTTTGGTAATAATCTCATCCGAATCCATAAGCATAATCGCTGAATTTTCATCATCCGATTTGCTCATTTTCCCTTTTCCCGAAAGCGAAGGAATGGTTATCAAATTATCGGTATAGGTAAATGCAAAGGCTTCTTTGAAAATTTCTCTATTATAATAATGATTGAAACGATTGCTAAAGGTACGCGTCATTTCAACGTGCTGCGCTTGATCCTTTCCTACAGGCACTTTGGTTCCTTTATGAATAAGAATATCCGCCGCCATCAATACGGGATAGGTCAGCAATCCTGCATTGACATTATTGGCGTGTTTTTGAATTTTTTCCTTAAATGTAGCCGTACGCTCTAGTTCACCCAAATACGCAAACATATTGAGATACAAATACAATTCACTGATATTGGGAATATCCGACTGAAAATAGACCGTAGCACGATTGGGGTCGAGCCCACAACCTAGATAGGTACAAAGCGTTATAAAATTATTTTTTCGAAGCTCTTCGGGATTTGCGTGCGTAGTCAATGAGTGCCAGTCTGCTATAAAAAAATACATAGGATTATCTATTTGACTCGATAAATCTACGAAATTTTTAACCGCACCATAGTAATTGCCTATGTGCATACTGCCTGTACTCCTAGCGCCTGCTACGAACACATCCTCTTTTGAAATCTTATTTGAAAACGCTGTCATATTATAAAAAGGCAAATATATTATTTTTATATTCGATTTCGTTTATTTTTTTTGAGATTTGCACTTTATTAAAATATCCATAATGATACGATTTGAAGATTTGGGAGTCATTTCCTATGAAGAAGCCGAAAAAATGCAATTAAGCACGTTTGAAAAATCCTTGGACAATGTAAGCAAATCCATTGAAAATGAACACACCATCTACCTTTTGGAGCATCAGCCAGTGTATACTTTAGGGAAAAATGGCAAAGAAGAACATATTCTGCCTATTGCACGAACATCGGGTGCTACTTTTCATAGAATCAGTCGTGGTGGCGATATTACGTTTCACGGTCCTGGACAAATTGTAGCCTATCCTATTTTGGACTTGAGAAAATTGGGAATAGGAATAGCACAATATGTGGCTACACTCGAAAAAATAGGACAAGAAATTTGTTCGCATTATGGAATAGAAACATCTACAATTCCATCGGAAAATGGCGTTTGGATTGATGCGGATAATCACAAAGCGAGAAAAATTATGGCTATAGGCATCAAAGCCAGCCGATATATTACAATGCACGGATTGGCATTTAATGTCAATACCGATTTGCGTTTTTTTGAATACATTATTCCTTGTGGCATTGTAGGAAAAGGCGTTACGAGTTTGGAAAAAGAACTGGGGCATCCCGTTGATATTCAAGAAGTAAAATCGCTATTTCAAACTTTATTTTCAAAATATTTTAAATCATAACCCTATGCCACTCAAAAAAACGTTCTTTTTATTTTATTTCATTTTTCTTTCGGCTTCTATTTTTTCTCAAAATTCTGTGGAGAAATGCTTACGAACGGCTCCTTATGGCGATATTAAAATTTGCCTGCCTGCCATAGAAGGAATGACCGAATGCTATCTCAATGCTATCATTAACCAACGTGCCAACCAATTCAACTATGAAGGCAACTCTATCCTAGCCTATTATATTCCCAATGAAGCCTTCAAAGAAGTAGAGACAATGGATGTAAGTGCATATAAAGACTATTTTCAGATATATGTAACCAATTCGCTCAAAGACAAAATGGCTACTAAAACCGATTTGAAAGAAATGGCTAGCATTATCAAAAGTACATTTACCAATGAACTATGGGAAACTGCCAAGGAAAAAATTGAAAGTAAACACGGCATTGAAGTGGGGAAACCTATTATTGTTGACGATTTTAAAATCAGTGACGAAGCTTATGGATTTCTTATGCTTACAAAATATAGTACGGGCACAGACGAAATGATAATGATGATGATAATGGATATGATATTGATAGACAATAGAATGGTTTGGGTAGCTTATTATCAAAAATACACCAGTGATGCTATTTTTAAACCTGCAAAGGAAAAAAACAATCTTATCATCTCAAAAATCATTAATTCAAATAAATAAAAAAAATGAACAAAATCAATTTTATCTTAATTTCCATTGTAGGAATTTTAACGTTTGGGGCTTGTTCTAGCTCCATCCAAAACCAAAAAAAAGACATAGAAAAAACCATCAAAACACTTTATAGCAAAGAATTGAACTATAGAACTATTGACACAGCATTGATTTCTCCAGCCTTAATTTCGCTTTTTGAACAAGGAAAACAAAAAGAAACGGCCAGTGTAGAAGCTATTAAAAATAGCGACCATCCTACAGACAAACCCGAAATCATAGAAGGGGATATTTTCTCTAGCTTGTATGAAGGCGTTACGGATGTAAAAATCAAAGATATTGTAATAGCTGACAATCAAGCAAGAGTCCTTGTAACTTTCTCAAACAAACAATATAACCAATCTTGGGATGAAGAATTGCTAATGATTAAAACTAATACTTGGCGATTGGACAATGTAA
>CAZUUI010000104.1:0-7008 GCA_964622955.1 uncultured Chitinophagaceae bacterium
GAATCGGAGAAACAGAGTCACGCAAAAAATATTACATTGGCTATTCAAAAATGCTTAAATGAGACCAAAATCTCATTTCAGGAATTAGAAGCTGTGGCTATAAATCAAGGACCTGGTTCCTTCACGGGACTTCGTGTGGCTTCAAGCACGGCCAAAGGTCTTTGTTTTGCGCTCAAAATCCCTTTTATAGCCCTTGATGGACTCAAAGAGCATTGCAGTGCGCTTCAGAAGAATCAATTTCCTACACAAAACTGTTTTTTGCTTTTAGACGCCCGACGAAACAATTTCTATTATACATACTGCAATACAAATGGAAATCCAATGATAGACACCGCATTTGATTCCTTTGAGAATATAGAAACAATAGCTGAAAACATAGAAAATTCAATTCTTGTTAAAAATACCGATTTTCAAGAAACTCCTATTTTGGATGCTAAAAATATGTGCTTTGAAGCTTATCAAAAATTTATGGCTAAAAAATTTGAAGACATCAGACTTTTTGAACCTAATTATATCATTAATAATTATGTAAAAAACTAATTTGTGATGATATCTCCCAATCTACTGACAAAATACCGAAAGACATTCCTAAAAATTCGTTCGCTACAGAACAAACATCGACTATACTTTTTCAATCTTATCGATGCACAACCTGAAATTAACGTGGGTGATTTGACCGAAAAATCAGGTTTTGACCAAGCACTTACCAGCCAATTTATAGCCATTTTGCGCAAAGCAGGATTTGTAAAAACAAGACGAGATGGACGAACTATTTTTTATAGCACCTACAAGCCCGAAGTTTGCAAACTCATAACCTTAGCTTCCGCTATTACAGAATCAAAAGAAGTGGATTTTGAGGCAGTAACTTCGGCTACATTGCTTACATCGCACTACAAGGCTATTATGGCGGTTCATAAGATTCTCAAAATTTTGTCAAACAAAAATCGCATATATATTTTGGATTATGTTTTGGAAAATCCTAATAAATCTATAAAAGAAATCACCGAAGAGCTCAATATGAAACGCGGAATGGTATCGCTCACTCTCAAAATGTTTTGCGACATCAAATTTATGACCATAGAGGATCATAATGCTATTATGCAATTCAAAATCAATAAGCCTTTTTTTGATAAATTTAATGAGGCTGTTGAGGGGTATTTGTAGAAGAAATTCTTAAAAATTATTGGTGCCAAATAGGTAACAAAAGTTGACCAAAAAGGCCTTTATTCCCCCAAATAACAAAAAAGCCTCCAAAACATTGCTGTTTGGAGGCTTGATTTGGTACACCGTAGAAAGAGAATCCCTGCTTGTCTGCGACTGGCAGACAGGGAACTCCTCTTGCCAAGATGAAATACCTTTATTCCTTATTTTTCAATGCCCAATTTTTTCCAGCTGTCGTTTTCAGATACTTTTCTCGTTTTCTTGCAGATTCCCAATCTTCAGATCCTTCTTGATAAACTAATTTCCAAGGCTTTTTACTTTTGGTATACTTACTTTTACCCGAATTATGTTCCTTCAAACGTTTTTCTACATCATTTGCCATACCCGTGTAATATGTTCCATCAATTTCACTCTGAATAATGTATATTGTAATCATAATTTAGTTTCATATAAAAAAAAACCTCCAAAACATTACTGTTTGGAGGCTTGATTTGGTACACCGTAGGAGAATCGAACTCCTCTTGCCAGGATGAAAACCTGAAGTCCTAACCGATAGACGAACGGTGCATTTACAACCTTGCTATATCAAAATTGCGAGTGCAAAGATAATGTCTTTTTTTTTAATGTCAAGACTTTTTTATGAAAAATATTAATTTTCTTGATATTTTTGCCATAACACTATGGCTATCAGCATAAAAATAATATTGGGAATCCATACTGCTAACAGTGGAAATAGATGCGCTTTGATAGCAAATGATATAGAAAACTTCTGAATTACTTCAAAAACCGAACACAATGTAATTCCAATCATAAGCTGAACGCCCATTCCGCCTCGTATTTTTTTGGAGGCTAAGGTAGCGCCTATAACCGTAAGGATAATAATCCCAAAACAATTGGCGGTTCTTCGATACAATTCACTTTCAAAATCTGCTGTATTTTCCACACCTTGTGCTTTCAAATCCGCTATTTTATCTATCAACTCGGTTCGGTTTAGCTCCTCGATATATGTCCAACGTTTGACAAATACTGTAGGATCAAGCACTATTCCTGTATTCATAGACTCCCCTTTTGTCAAAATCTCTTTTCCATTATCAAATTGTCTTTTGATATAATTTTTTAGCGTCCAAGTTTGGGTCAGCGTATCCCATACGGCTCTTTCTGCCAAATATTTAGACTTCAAAACACCATTTGATATTTCTTCAACCGAAACGGTGGTAGCGGTTTTGATAGAATTGTCATAAATTCTAAAATACACATACGTGCTGTCGTTTATTTTTCGATGCAGGTGATCGCTAGAAAGTACAGGCTGATAAGCAATATATTTATTCTCAAAAGCCAATCTTTTTTTATTGGTATTGGGCACTACATAGTTATTGGCTATCCAAAGTAAAATGGCAATCAATGTGCTTGAAAAAACATAGGGAAACAAAAACCGCTTGAAGCTCATTCCACTATTAAACATAGCTACAATCTCGGAGCGTCCTGCCAGCTGAGAGGTGAAAAACACAACGGTAATAAACACAAAATAAGGCCCCAAAAGTGCAATAATATAGGGAATAAAATTGAGATAAAATTCAGTAGCAACTTGCTTGAAGGAAAGATCATTTTTTAGAAATTTATCAATATGTTCGCCAATATCTATCGTAATAGCAATAGACACTATCAAAAGTAGTGTAAATGCAAATCCGAGTAAAAATTGCTTAATTATATAGCGATCGAGCCGACAGAAATAATTCAAGAGAAGTTTTTTTTTAAATAAAAGACAAATATAATATGTTCTAATTGGAGTCAAACGAGTTTTTAGCTACCCTTTACATTTTTGACCATATTTTCTATCATATCCCATTCCGAATTTTTCACATCATTCAAAAGATTAAACTGGCCCGCACCTTGTAGCCATTCGCCGCCATCGATAGTCACTACTTCGCCGTTGATATAATCGGAATAATCCGAAACCAAATATGCCACCAAATTAGCTAATTCTTGATGGTCGCCCACACGTTTCAAAGGATTTCTTGCTCCTAAATCAAATTTCTTTGCCATTTCTCCTGGCAATAATCGTTCCCAAGCACCCTTGGTAGGAAAAGGTCCCGGCGCTACAGCATTAAACCAAATATTATACTTTGCCCATTCTACAGCAAGACTTCTTGTCATAGCCAAAACGCCTGCTTTGGCAGTAGCCGAAGGCACTACAAAGGCACTTCCTGTCCAAGCATACGTAGTTACAATATTAAGAACTTTAGCTTTTTCTACTTTATTTTCTATCCAATGCTTGCCAAACTCCATAGTACAATTCACCGTGCCTTTCAACACAATGTCTATAATTACCCCAAAAGCTCTTGCACTCAATCTTTCCGTAGGACTAATAAAATTGCCCGCTGCATTATTAATCAAAATATCCACTTTCCCAAAATGGTGCAATGTTTCTTGCAATAAGTTTGTAATCTGCAAATGCTCTCTTACATCACAAGCTATTGGTATACATTTTCCACCCGTTTCAGCACTCAATTCTTGAGCCGTTTTTTCAAGTACATCCATTTTTCTACTTGTAATTACTACGTGAGCTCCAAGTTCCAATAGATATTTACTCATAGCACGTCCCAATCCTGTCCCACCGCCAGTAACAACGGCTACTTTTCCTTTCATTGAATCTTCTTTCAACATACCTGTATGCACCATATTCTATAAATTTTAATATTTTAAAACAAAAATAGGGATAATTTTTCTAAATTTACACATTATAATATTTTATATTTAAGTCAACCCTAAAGCGCAATCAATGATTCTATCTTATTTTAAGAAAATTTCACTTACAAAATGGATCTTCATCTGTATGATTCTTGGGATAATGTTTGGATATTTTTTTCCTTCAATAGCTATTGAATTAAAATTTGTATCTCAAATATTTTTAAGATTGGTAAAAAGTATAGTTGCGCCACTTATATTTGCTACCATTGTTTTGGGAATAGCGCATCATAGTAGTTTGAAAGATATAGGAAAATTAGGCTTTAAATCTATTTTGTATTTTGAGATTGTGACTACATTGGCATTGTTTATAGGATTGGCAGCTATCAATATTACAAAAGCAGGAGAAGGAATTGTACTACCGCCCTCAGTAGAAAAAGTAGAAACTGTTAAAGCTAAGACATTTAAAGAACATTTAGTAGAAAGTTTTCCAGAAAATATAGCCAAATCTATTGCTGAAGGTCAAATGCTCCAAATTGTTATCTTTAGTATTCTATTTGGTATTGGACTGGCTCTGGCACCAGAGCACGCCAAAACACATATGATGAATTTTTCGGAATCATTGGCCGAAACGATGTTCAAAATGACGGGAATTATTATGTATTTTGCTCCTATTGCTGTAGGATGCGCTATGGCATATTCGGTGGGACACGTAGGGATTCAAATTTTGAAAAATCTAATGTATTTAGTTTTGACGCTATACGGAGCACTTTTAGTCTTCATAGTTGCGGTATTAGTTCCTATTGCTTTGTATTTCAAGATAAATATAAAAAAGCTGGCACAGCATATTTCCGAACCTGTTTCTATTGCATTTGCTACTACAAGTTCGGATAGCGCACTCCCAAAATTGATGCTTGCACTAGAAAAAATGGGGTGTAGCCGAAAAATAGTTTCATTTGTATTACCAATGGGCTATAGTTTCAATCTGGATGGAACTACGCTATACTTAAGCCTTGCAACAATTTTTGTAGCTCAAGTATCCAAAATAGACCTCACTTGGGGACAGCAGATAAGCATTTTACTAACTCTTATGCTTACTAGCAAAGGTGTGGCGGGTGTTCCTAGAGCTTCTTTAGTGATACTTTTAGGAATGGCGAGTAGTTTAAACTTACCTTTAGAGCCTATTTTCTTGATTTTTGGAGTAGATGAACTAATGGATATGGCTAGAACCAGTACCAATGTAATTGGCAATAGCTTGGCAACTTGTGTTATTGCAAAATCAGAAGGAGAATTGCAAGAATAAATAAAAAAAAGCCCAGAACAAAAATTCTAGGCTTCGTTATCTAAAAAATTATAAATATTTATTAATTTTTATACATAGCGCTTTTAACTGCTTGCATTACTTTTGAAGCATTAGGCATATACGCTTCTACTAAATTTGCAGCATAGTGCATAGAGCTATCCGCTCCTGTTACTCTTTTTATAGGGGCATCTAAATAATCAAATGCGTGTTTTTGAACTTGATACGTAATCTCTGATGAAACACTTCCAAAAGGCCAACTCTCCTCTACTATCACCAATCTATTGGTTTTCTTTACAGAATTTACAATTGCATCAATATCCAACGGTCTTATCGTTCGCAAATCCACTACTTCTACATTGATGCCTTCTTTTGCCAATTCTTCTGCAGCTGCTAAACTTACTTTTACCATCTTATTAAATGAAACAATCGTACAATCAGTACCTTCGCGCTTCACATCCGCTTTACCAATTGGAATATAATACTCTTCATCAGGAATATCACAATTATCTGAATACATCACTTCACTTTCCATAAAAATTACGGGATCGGGATCTAATATTGCAGATTTCATCAATCCTTCCGCACAATACCCATTTGAAGGAGAAATCACTTTCAAGCCCCGCACATTGGCATACCAACTTTCAAAAGCCATACTATGTTGTGCACCTAGCTGACCTGCGCTACCATTTGGTCCTCTAAAAACAATAGGACAGCTAAATTCTCCAGCACTCATCGCTAACATTTTAGAGGCGTGATTTACAATTTGGTCAATTGCAAGTAATGCAAAATTCCAAGTCATAAACTCAATGATAGGCTTAGTGCCATTCACGGCAGCTCCCACTCCAATAGCGGCAAACCCTAGTTCGGCAATAGGTGTATCGATAACTCTTTTGGGACCAAATTCATCCAACATTCCTTGACTAACTTTGTAGGCACCATTATATTCTGCTACTTCTTCTCCCATCAAAAAGATAGAAGGATCTTTGCGCATTTCTTCGCTCATAGCTTCACGCAACGCATCTCTAAATTTAATTTGTCTCATTATATTTTAGATTTATAAGTTATTTGAAATTTGTTCAGCAATTGCAATAAATTCTTCATTGCTAAACTTTAATTTTTCATTTGCAAAGTTAATATCATTTGCATTATTTATTGGAATTAAATGTACATGTACATGTGGTACTTCCAAACCTATTACCGTCATTGCTACTCTTTCACAAGGAATAGATTTATTAATTGCTTTTGCGATTTTATTTGAAAAAGACATCAATTCACTATAATCATTAGCCTCCAAATCCCATATTAAATCCACTTCTTTTTTGGGAACCACTAAAACATGACCTTTTGTAAGTGGAAAAATATCCAAGAACGCAAAACAATATTCATTCTCAGCCACTTTATATGAAGGAATCTCTCCTTGAATAATTTTGGTGAAAATAGATGACATAAAAGAAAATTATTTAGAAATATCCAATATCTCGTAATCAATAGGCCCTGCAGGCGTAGTAATTGTAATTTTCTCACCTTTTTTATGACCGAGCAAAGCTCTTCCAATTGGAGATGAAACAGATAATTTACCAACTTTTACATCCGCCTCAATTTCAGAAACAATTTGATAATTAAACTCCTTATTTGCTTTTAAATTTTTTACTTTTACATTAGTAAGAATACTTACTGTACTTGTATCAATTTCATTAATATCCAATATTCTTACATTAGTAAGTGCTGTCTCCAACATAGCAATACGTTTTTCTAACTTTTCTTGTTCTTCTTTTGCAACATCATATTCTGCATTCTCACTTAAATCACCTTTTTCTCTAGCCTCTGCCAAGGCAGCACCTGCTTCAGCTCTTCCCTCA
>CAZUUI010000105.1:0-6996 GCA_964622955.1 uncultured Chitinophagaceae bacterium
TATTAATAATTATATATTTATTTGCTGTGAATCATTCTTATAATAATTCCACCAGAATTGTCTTGTACAATCAAATTTAAGGAAGTCCATTGTCCCGAATCTTTATCAGAAATTACTGTACCTGTTATTTCATAACTAGCACCAAATATTTTGCTAACACCTGCATGCATATTTCTTATTTCCATAATTGTTTTTGCAGTTGGTGTTACGCTACCGCCTCCAGCAATGTCTGTGGATGGATTTCGAATTTGAATTTGAGCTACCGTATCAAAATTTGCTAAATAGCCTGTAATATCTCCAGTAGAAGGCATTGTTTGACTTGAAAAAGTAGCTGCACCTAGTGTAAAAAGCGTTAAACTTCCAGAGTTATCAGAAATGATTTTGCTACCGCTATAGGTTCCTGATGGAAAATTAGCACCTTTAATTTTCACTAATGTTGACTCGTAGTTGTCAAAATTAGCACGAATCTGAGCTATTGTTAACTGAACGGGGGTAATACTGCCACTTCCTGTTTTTGTAGCGTTAGCTAATACCGCATTATTTACTTGAAGTGTTTTCTTAAACTCCTCTAATGAACTTCCCGAAACAATTACTTTTACTACATCTCCCAAATTGAAGTTATGAGCAGCAGAAAATCTAACTAATATTCCTCCAGTCGCATCTTGTATTACCATATTCTGAGAATTGATATTAGCAGTAGATTTATCTGATATAACCGTGCCTTCAATAAAATAACTACCAATTGTTAATGCAGTTCCAGTGTATTGATTTCTTAAATCCATGATATTTATCTTGGTTTCATTACCACCGCCACCGCCGCTATTTCCTCCTGCAACATCGGCTTCGCTTCTAATTTGTATTTGGTTTGTGGTATTGAATTGTCCCAAATATCCTGTAATATCTACTGTTCCCGTTTTATAATTGGTTCCTGCAAAATTAGCCGATGCCATAGTATATAATGTAATCGTATTTCCAGACTGAGTTACTGTTTTATTTCCAGAATATTGAGCGGGTGTTCCAGATATTTGTGAACCTTTTATTGTTACTAAAGTAGATTCCCATGTTTCAAAATTTGCATTGATTTCTGCTATGGTTGCTATTCTTGGAGTTATAGGAGCATTGCCAACATAAGTAGCACCGGAAAGTGAAGCGTTATTAACTTGTAATAATCCTTTATAATCTTCTAATGAACCATTTTTTAAATTAATAGTAACTTTATCATTTAATTTGAAATTGTGTGTTCCTGTAAAACGAACCATAATTCCAGCAGTAGAGTCTTGAATAATAATGTTTTGGCCATTTATGTTGTTTGTGTTTTTGTCTGAAACTATAGTTCCTTCAATAGCAATTGCACCTAGTGTAACTGCACTCCCCGAAAACATATTTCGCAATTCTCTAATAGTAATTGGAGGGCCTGCTACACAAGCTTCAATTCGGTTGTTGGTAAAATTCAAATCAGCTACGTCTCTTATTTTTATTTGTTTGTCATTGTTGTATACAGTATATATTGCTGTAGCATCACCGTTCAAACCAGCCAATCGTGTACCTGCAAAAGTAGCATATCCACTACTTCTTAGGATAATTTTATTGCCATTATTATCATTCAAATATCGCGAAGCATCATTTTGATTCAATGCATCGGCATAGGTATTATTAAGGTCAATACAATCAAACTCAACATTTTTGATGCGAATCAATTTGTATTGGTAATCGTCATTCAATTCCGTGATTTTTACTTCTGTAATTGGAAGTTGATTGTTTTTTGGACCTTTTATTAAATGCGCACTAATTTTATTAGATACAATCATTCCTAAAGATTTTACACCAGAAGTAGATACACTATCAACATAGCCTCCTAGACTTATTAGATTTTTATAATTACCTAATGCCAAGCCTTTAAGCTTTACATATACTTTTCGCCCAATTGGATAATCGTTATATATACTATTTTGATCAATCTTAATCCCAATTGCAGCTGTAGAATCTTGAATGACAATTTCTTTATAAAAATTTTGTGATTTGTCATCTGCAGTTATAATTCCTGCAATAATCAAATCCTGATCTATGCTATAAATCTGATCTCCTGAATTGATTAATAATTGTTTAAGTTGTTTGATTGTAAAATTTACAGGTAAATTAGGATCGCCATATTGCTGTGGATTGTCAAAATCATCTTTGACACAGCCCATGAATCCAATCATAAATACTGAAATTAATAAAATTAGTTTTTTCATATTTTTGAGTTTATATTTATTACATTCTAAAAATTATATTCACCGCATAATTCCTTCCCATCATATAAAAATATCGGTTTGGAAATTTTAAAGGATCATTTTCTGCAAAATCAAATCGTTGTTGTTCTCTTCCTGCTCTAATGTAATTTTGATTATCCAAAATATTATTCATACTTAGGTTGATGTCCAAATACATTCTTTTTTTAATTCCTTTTATATACTTGTTTATATAAATAGATTTTCTAAAAGAAGCATCCAAAATAAAAGCACTAGGCAGTTGTTCTTGTTTTATAATTGCATAGTATTGATCCGAATTTGGCACTACAGCATCAATAGCCTCAGTAGTTCTTCGTTGTGCACTTGCTTCGGTATATACTTTATCAAAATAATTTAAGTTTATCGATGCTGACCAATATTGTTTTGAATTATAATTCAATTTGATCATTCCCGCATTTTGAGGGCCAGAAGCTATGTGTATTCCATGAAAATAAACAGTTTCTGTTGGTTCAGCTTTATCTAAATTGTCATAATAAAAAGTCGCTTTGGGTCTGCTGATAAAACTATAGTCTCCTAAATTGGCTACAAATGTAGTAGAAAACCCCCCAAAAAGTTGTGCATCTAAGGCCAATTCAATGCCTTTGTATCTTTTCTTAATATTGTTCATAACCAAGGTTCCAAAACTATTAGAGATTTCGGTATAAAAGGTAAGTGAATTCGATTCATTTTTTGTTTCGGTCATAAATAGTGTAGCACTAGCTTTAAATCTAGATCCTCTATAATTATAATTAATCTCAGCAGAGGTAATCATTGGATTTGCTGGATTTGTAACAATATTTGTCGTTCTTGGTAATGCAAATACTTGATTAAATTCAGGACTTTTGAGCGTATGTAAAACTTGTGCACCCAAATAGTTTTTACCGTCAAATTTATAGGTGAACCCCATTTTTGTACCCCAATTAAAAAACCCAATTTCTTCTGAATTTCCTAAAGATTTTTCTTTAAATGCACCATTTTGCATATAACCATTTCTTTGCATTAATGTTTTATCGGCATTTAATGCTAAATACAAATCTACATTTTCAAATTTAGAAACAATTTGCGCAAATCCAGATATTTTTGTAACTCTTCCCAAATAGTGGTATCCATAAATGTCTCCTTCTTTTAAAATTTTATTAGGTTCTAATAAATTGTTTTGATTTGCTACAGGATTCAAAGGGTCTGCTCGTTCTGCAAATTGATTTATATTTACAAAATAATCTGCTCCCAATAAATCTTCTATTTGACGATATTGCTCAGATAGTGAATTTTGGAACAAAATGCCTGCATTAAATTCGGTAGTATTTGAAATTTGTTGATTCAAAACAATATTTGCTGTAAAATTTCTTATTTTTTCGGTTTGTGCGCTCATCATATAGCGTGCCCATTTATAGTTGCTAGTCATACCTGCTATAGTATCCGTCGAGTTTTGATTTGCATCATAGAGTCCTTGCCAGTCTATTTGTAATAAATTGGGATTGGCTAAGAATGAATCTCTTAATTGCTGTGCTATCAAAGGCTGATCTTTGTAATAACTCGGTGCTTTTTTATAATAGGTAGGATTAGGGTTGTAAGAATTGTACCAATCTAAACCTACGTTTTTATGTTCTCCAAATTGGAATCCAAGGCTAAAATTGATTTGTGTATTCAATGTAGGCTTAAATTCATTGCTTAATATAATGTTTGGAACAAAATCATAACGAAGATTGGCACTTCTTTTTTGACCATCTTGCCATCCCCAGCTAGGGTTATAATAGTTTGATTTGGCCAAATCCATAAACTCTTGAGTAGAAGACCCTTGAACCGCTCTTTTGTTTTTGGATGAAAAAGCCGTAAGAGTACTGATCAATTTTTGATTCCATACTTTAGATGCAGACGCAAAGAATGAAAAACTTTCATATTGTGTACCTTGCACATACCCTTCGTTTGCTCCTCTAAATGAGCCTGAAAAAGAGAAGGCAAAGCCTTTTTTCAGCAAACCTGTATTGTAGGTAACCATAGCACGACCTGTAAAATTTCTATTGGTAAGCATACCCGAAACTCTCAGTCCTTTTCGTTGATTAATGGCTTCAGCATCTACATCAATGGTTGTAGCGAGTTCGCCAAAATGAAAAGGTATGGCTTTGATCCCATAAAAAGTATTTCTTGATCGCAAAACATCGTTCAATCCTCCAAAATCACCATAAGTCACGTCGCCTCCTCTAAACAAATTTTGCATAGGAATGCCATTAATAAACATAATGTCTTCAAAATTATCATAGCCTCGCATATTAAATCCTCCTTGAGATAAATTAAAAGATGCCGCACTTACAAATGGATCTCTTGAAGCATTTAAGAGCGATGAAATATTATTCCCACTGCTATTATTATTAGATTCATCATCAAAAATCATACTGGTAGGCAATTCTGTAGATGCATCTTTTGAAGAAACTATTTTTTCTAACACAAAATCATCAAACTTAAACTCTTCGCCTTGAATATAATTGACGCTTTCAGAAATTTCAAAAAATTCGGGCTCTGAAATTACTACATTATATGTACCGCTATACACATCTTTGAATTCAAAACCCCCCTTTGAATCTGTGTTTACAACTTTTTGATATTTAGGGCCAATAAGTTTTACGGCTACGCCATTTACAGGTTGATTGTTTTGGTCTTTTATCAATCCTTTAATGCTTCCTTGAGCCAAAAGAACATAAGAAAATAAAAACAAAACAGGTGTAAGTATTAGTTTACGCATTATAAATTTTTGTTATATCTCGCAAAATTATATATTTTTTTTATAACAATCATTATTATTTTGTAATGATGTTTATTTGGAAAAAAAGCCTCGTTGTTATCAACAAATAATTGGTGTTTATAAACATTTTTTCATATTTAGTTAATAAAATTTAAAAATTAATTATTGTGAAATATTTTTTTGGAAAATTACGTTTATAAACAAAAATATTAATATTTAAAATTCAAAACGTATGAAAAATGTAATAATCTCATCTCTATTATTTATAGCGGTTCAAGGCGTGTTTGCCAATAGTTTTTCAGTTGAAAAAAACTCAAAAACACAACGAATATATTTTAATAATGTTTTGACATACAAAAAAAATATACCCTACGTTAAAATTAATTTTGCCACAAAAAGTAATCCTTCACAAATAGGATTTAGCTACAATATACAACTGCCTTTAAATGCTGAAAGCACAAAATTTTTATTGAATTTAAATGCTAAAAAAGAGCGTTTTATTGGTGGTTTTGCTTCCAATCATTCAAGATTTCAAAATATTGAACTGAATGCAGATGAAATCATTAACAAAAATAATGGTATATTTGTAAAATGGAAACTCTAAAATTTAAAGGGTTTTTATGTAATAAATGATTGTAAAAACAGAAGGTTTAGTCCTCAAACAAGTCAATTTTTCCGAAAATAGTCTTATACTCAAAATATTTACTCGTGAGTATGGGCTATTATCTTTTATGGTAAAAGGTGCCAAGTCTGGCAAAAACAAAAGCTACGGTGTTTTGCGCCCTATGAGTTTTTTGAATCTTGTCTTTTATCTCAAAGAAAATAAAAATTTATGTAGCCTCAAAGAGTACCAACTGGTTTTTACGCCCGATTCCAAAAATTTTGGGATGTACAAGACCGCTATCGCCTTTTTTATAACGGAAGTAGTTCAATATTCATTGACCGAAGAGAATGAAAAAGATGAATTGAAATACGATTTTATAAAATACTCGTTTGAAGTTTTAAATAATTCTCAAGAAGTTTCTTCCGATTTTTATCTCAGTTTTTTTGCTCAATATGCTTTTTTTCTGGGTATTGATATCAATACAGATGTATTTGCTAATGAAGAGATTAGAAATTTTATAGAAATTCTCAAATCCAATCAAAAATATGATTTGAAAATTAATCTAAGTCTACTGGATCGAAAAAATATTTTTAAAGAAATATTGGGCTACTACCAATATCATTTGCCGCATTTCAAGGCCATTCATTCTATCGAAATTTTAGAAAAAGTGTTTGTTTGATTTCATTTATAAAAATTGAAAAATTAAGCAAATATGGGAGAAGTATAAAACTATCCACAATAACTAAATAAAACCACTCTTTTGGCGATTTTATTGAAAACAGAAGTGCTGTATATACAAATCCAAAGAAAATAAATGTGCTTTTCCAGTCCAGCGAATTGTAATAAAAAAGAAAAATAGAAATACTTCCTATAAAAAGTAAAAACAAAAAGTGAAGCTTTGAGCCTAATGTCGTTTTTAGAGGATTTATCTTATCTTTATTGTCGTACAAAATGGATAGAAATAAAAAATGCGTAAAAATAAAAATATTTTCGGTAGAAAAATACCATAAGACTGGCGTGAATAAGTAGGGGAGAGCACTCCAAGAAAAAGCAATCAATATATTTTTTACCAAAGGAAAATTTCTTAGAAATACATAGAGAATTAAAATAATTCCAAAAATTACATAATTTTCCCAGTAGGTTTTGGGAATAATTAGCCATAATATAAAAATAATAAATGCTTTAGCTATTAGCAATTCGGTCAAATTGGTTGAAATCCAACTTAAATGCGGCTCGTTTTTGATTTTTTCATAATTCTTTATACGAATAATTCGAAGTAGATTGTATGCAATCCAAGTAATAAAAAAAATTGCAAAAACTTCTTTTAATGACTTTTTATCATTTTCCAAGAAAAAATAGATAGCTGCTATTAGTGCAATATG
>CAZUUI010000106.1:0-2079 GCA_964622955.1 uncultured Chitinophagaceae bacterium
AAAGGGTTCCGGTAGCACCTCCAATTCCAATGGTATTTGAAGCAGTTTGAGGGGCAATTATTAATTGTCCCGTTGAGGAAAGGGTTTTATTGGCTCCAAAACTGAGTGCATTTCCATATATAGAAATAGTACCGCCGTTTGAACTTGATAGATTGTCGTTTATTGCTATTGAGTTCCCAAAAACATTAATCCCTCCAGATATGGTTGTAGCTGTGCCAAATGTTATATTGGAGCTATTTGAAGGCTTTCCTACAGTAAGTTCAGAAGCGGTACTTGATAAATTAAATATATTCATTGATAGTGGTGCATTTCCAAAACTTGCTACACTTGGTTCAATCTTAATTTTTCCCGATGTTGATATCGTTGCACCCGATTCTTGAAAAGTTCTTGTTCTTAGTGTTACATCTCCAGAACCCGAATTTACCGTCATGCCTGATAGATAAAAATTTCCATTCCCTTCTGCATCGCTATCTGCTTCAATCGTAATGTTTCCATTATTAGAATTAATATTAACCGTTCCATTAATATCTATGTCATTTGTCGAAAATAGCTGAATTGTAGAACCTGAAGCTGATGAATTAATCGTAATGTTTCCATTCAAATTTACAGTTCCACCATATGCAAGAATGGGGCCTGCAATATTTGTATTATTAGCAAATGTAATTACAGAATTATTTCCCAATTTTCCTAATGTTAATCCAGACAATGTATTATTAAATGTCCAACCCGTTGTTGAATATGTAGAAGTAAAGCTTGTAGAAGATGGCTCTATTCTTAGTGCACCTGTACCCTGATACAAAGTACTGCTTGAAGTAGGAGCATTATTTTGCAATACAAGTGTTCCCGTTATGTTCGTAGCTCCTGTATATGTGTTATTATTGGTAAAAGTAGCTGTAGTATTATTCAATTTATTAACGATGCCCGTTCCGCTAATAGCATTTGCCAAAGTAATATTATCTGAACGATTGATAGATAATGTTCCATTGTTTACAATATTACCAGTACTTATACTACCTGTAGTTCCATTATTTCCTAATTGAAGCGTACCATCACTAATTGTAGTCGTACCCGAATAAGTATTTGTTCCTGTAAGAGTTACTGTATTTGTATTCTGTTTAGTCAGCGTAGTTCCTGAAAGTACCCCTGAAAAAGTGTAAGAAGACGTCGAGTTCAACGTAATGCCATTATTTGCGGTAATATTACCCGAAGTAATTGAACCCGATGCACCACCTTGACCTACTATTAAAGCAATATTTGAAGTTGCATTTAAATTAGTAATACTGGATTGACCCAAAATATAATGTGTGGCAGCGGTACCGGCTAAACTAATAGTTCCTGATCCACTCAAACTATTATAAAAGAGACTTCCTGCAGCCTGACTGACATTTTGCGAAACTGTAACTCCAGCATCTACCACAATATTAGGAGCATTGGCCGCAGTTGTTGATCCAAAAAACCATGTAGTAGCTGTAGTTTTGAATCGTATAGTACTTCCACTTCCTACACTCACAATTACTAAGGTGTTTAAATCACTACCTGTAAAAGTTACATCACCTTTGATCCAAACCCCTGCTCCTGTTCCTGAAGGTGTAGCCGCCCCAGAAATGGTAATACCAGCAGTTCCTCCATCTAAAACAGTATTTACAAAAGTTCCCGCATTTATACCGCCTGAAAGCGTAATCATAGCTCCTGATGTAGCACTAACATTAGCTATTGTAGCTCCTGCTGCACTATAATTAAATCCATTGCTGAAAGACGTTGCTGTATTCAAGTTAAAATTAAGTGTATCGTTTGAAGCAACAGTTACAGCGCCACTACCCAATCTACCGGTAGCACCACCATTCCCTATTTGCAATACGCCTCCATTAACCAAGGTCGTTCCCGAATAGGTATTGTTTCCTATAAGGGTGTAGGTTCCCGCTCCATCTTTACGAAAACTTAAAACTGTTGGGCCATTTGTACTACTTGAATTCGTAATAGTTCCTTCAAACTGCGCATTAGATCCGTTTGTATTTACGGCAAGTGTTAAATTTTTTCCTCCACCGCCATCGGGAAAATCTACTACTCCATTTCCTGTGA
>CAZUUI010000106.1:2089-6959 GCA_964622955.1 uncultured Chitinophagaceae bacterium
ATAGTGGAGTTGTTAACGCCATAAACTCTTAATCTACTATTTGTTCCATTGAGATTTATTGGCGAGGTTGCATTAATATTCGCTTCTTGAAGCCAGAAATTTCCAAAATTTAAAATGGTTACTTGACCTGAAATGGAAGTATTGCCCATTAAAACAAGTCTATTATTATAAATATTTACAGGTAATACGGCATCCGAACTTCCAATAGTCCATGTACCAGAGCCTGATACCGCTCCACTCAAAAATATAGGCCCTCTGTTATTTGCATTACCTGTTTCATATGTGATAGTTCCATTATTAACTACATTTCCCGTCAAAGTATAACCATTTCCATAAGGGAAAAATCTCAGTGTTCCGGTATTGACCGTAGTAGTTCCAGTATAGGAGTTTACTCCCGAAAGTCTAATACTGCCGGTACCGGATTTTATTACATTGGTAGTTCCAGAAATAACACCATCTATATATCCAGAGTTATTATTTGTGTTTAATGTCAGATTTGCAAGACCCGAAAAGTTTTTGGTGCCACAAAGTATTTGACCCGAAGCAGATATTAACTCAAGCGAACGACTACCTGTTGTATATGAAGATGTCGAGAATGTGGTTTCATGTAAATTAAAAATTTCAAAACTTTCATCTGATGTTGCTTGATCTAGACTGGTCCAAGTAGTTAATACACCATTATGCTGTGCTACAAATGAAACATCTACATATACATCGTTCCATCCTGCGGGTCCTCCATAGCTAGCAGGCCCTGTTATTAGATATTGTGTTCCATAATTTGAAACAATATTAGTCAATTCATTTCCCCCGCCATTGATAGTTCTATGTGCCGTAAAATAATAACGCCACGTTCCATTTTCATTAATAGCTAGCTCCCCTCTTTCATTGTCCCATGAATCCCAAAAATACAGACGAATATAATATTCGCGACCCGAAACAATATTTACACCATAAGTCTTAGAACCGCCTGCATGCGCGCCCCCCCATCCATACAAATATGTTGGACCTGAAATTGTAAAACGCGTATCTATTTGATCTACTGTACCAACTCCCCATATTTCAAAAGTACCGCCATTCGAGTTTAATACAAGTGTACCATTGTGTCTCAATAGCTTGATATTGGAATTTATCATAGAAATAGCGCCACCATTGGTACTGATTGTCTGCGTACCACTTGGCTTTTGGAAGTGTACGGTTGCATTATTATTAATTGTAAAAGAGCCTCCATTTGTTGTAATATCTCCATCTATCAACACCCTTTTTGTACTTGGAGCGTTAAAAACCAACTGCAATGCACCTCCAGTAGAAGTAATATTACCATTGATCCATATATCTTCGTTAGAGCTTAAGGTAAGTGTTCTTGCACTGGCTCCTGTATAAGTAAGGTCTGACTGCAATATAATAAACCCCGTTCCTAAAACTGTATTGGGATTGTTGGCATTAGCAATAGAACTACTCCCTGTAGACACCGATATATTGTTACTGGCTAAATTTGAAGCCAACGTAGTAAGTTGTGCCGATGTAAAACAAAAATTCCAAGGGTCAATCAACCACTCACCAGCGGTTCCATCGGCTGCTATTGTGCTTACTTTTATTTTTTCAAAATCTATGGCACCGCCTGAGGTTTCAATCTGGCCCCCTTTTCCCGATTTTTTACCTCCCATAGCATAAAAATCACCTTTTACAAAGGTATTTGAACGAGGATGATTGATATTAGACCAAACAACAATTTTTCCACCATTTCCTTTTTGCGTTGCGCTGGCATCTATCACCGCACCTTTTTCTATAGAAACTATAATAGCTTCATAGATGTCTTCGGATTCTTTCATATTTGCCAATATGCCTCCTTGCCAATCACCTCCAATCAATATTTTTCCACCTCCAAAAGCACCTTTGGACAGTATTCTAGCGCTATACTTAGCCTCTATTTTATCGGATTCAACTGTTATTTTTCCTCCTCTAAGTCCAGATGCATCAATAGTTCCCGAAATTTCAATTGATGAACGAGGATCTCTTTTTAATCTTTTTGTGTTTTCAAAAGCCTGAAGTATTATATTTCCTCCATTGGATTGCAAAAGTGCCTTTGAGTCCACAATTATTATTCCTTCCGTCTTTATTGTCAAATCCAAAACACCTTTAGCCGAAACTATTGATGAATTTTTTGTAAATACAATGGAACCCTTTTTTTGAGATAAAAATTGAAGCTTAGAACTAACAAGTGCATTGCTTTTTTGCAAACCTGCCTCAAATAAAATATCTTTCTCAGACAAAATCGTGACATCATAACCTTGATTCAAATACGATGCTATTGTATTGATACTCAACAATGCATTTCCTTCGGACTGAATAATAATGCTTGACGATCCTTCTTTTTTGAGTGAAATATGCTGATTAGGCGTATTCTCTGAAGTTATTGTTAAAGTTTGTCCAAAAAATACATTTAAACCTACAAGGTTAAAAACAAAAAATAGTGTAAAAATTCTTCTCATGCCTTAATTAATCAATATTTATGCCAAATTGCAAAAATATATTAAAATTTCATAATTTATGTTAAAAATTTGACAGAAAATTTAATTATTTTTTTTTCTTATGTAATTTCAATCTTTATTTTAACAAATTAAAGAATGTTCCTTGTTAAAAAATCATACTTCAAAATCATCATAAACCCAATAATGAAAAAGGGTTGACTGAAAAACAGCACATTCATTTTTCCATAGATGGAAAAATTACATTTATACCGAAAAAAATTACAGAAATTATTTGTTTTCGAGATAGGTTTCATACCACATCTGAAACATCAAATAATGCCAGATGCGCAGCGTATAGAGCCCATTGCCTCGATTGAATTGTTGGAGCAAATTTTGAATTGCTATTGGTTCAAAGAGTCCTTGTGAACGGACAAAATCTTTTTCAAAATAATACGTATACGTCTTTAAGAGTCCTTCTTGAAGCCATTTTTGGAGCGGAATAGCAAATCCCATTTTGGGCCTATCCATCATTTCTTTGGGGATATAACGGTGTGTTATATCTCTCAAAATGCGCTTTGTAGTTCCTTTTTGATATTTAAAATCATTGGGGAGCTGTGCCGCCCATTCGATAATATGCTGATCCAAAAAAGGCTCTCTACCCTCTATAGACTGGCTCATTGTTGCGCGGTCTACCTTGGTGAGGATGTCATCTAGCAGGTAGGTTTGATAATCAATTGCCATCATAGCGCTCAAACTATCTTTGGGATGTTTTGGATTTGGATCAAAATTTGAAACTATTGAAGAAAAAGTTGTAGGAAACAAGTCCTGCAACTCTTGTGGACTAAAATGATGCGTAAAACTATCCATAATTTGACTCGCCGAAGGATTGGCTATCAATTTTTGCATTTTGTCCATACGCTGGAGCGTTAATGGATGCTTTACAACATATTTTGCACCATGCTGCATCATGCGAATAGCCCACGAAACGGAATTTTTCCCAATTTGCGGGAATTTTTCCATAAACTGAATTTTTTGATAATACGCATATCGATTATAGCCCGCAAAAATCTCATCGCCTGCATCGGCACTTAAGGCTACTTTTACATGTCTAGCCGCAAGCTTGCTTACCAAAATAGTAGGTATAGCGCTACTATCGGCAAAGGGCTCGTCAAAGAAATGGGGCAACTGCGGTATAATATCAAAGGCCTCTTTTTCGGTACAATACAACTCCTGATGTTCCGTGCCAATATGGTCTGAGATCTGCTTGGCAAAAGGCGCTTCATTCAAGTTTTTATCGCCTACCCCTATCGTAAAAGTCTTTATTTTTTGAGATGAATTTGCCTGAAGTATTGCGGTAACACAAGAGCTGTCGTAGCCTCCACTGAGAAAAACACCAACGGGTACATCGGCTACCATTCGATATTGAAATGCCTTTTTAAGAATTTTTTCGGTTTCGGATACGGCCTCTTCATAGTCTATATTCAATTTTGGCAATTGATAATAATCCAAAACGTCCCAATATTTACTGATTTCTATATTTTTCTTTTGAAGCGAAATACTCATAATATGACCTGGCTGAAGCTTATAAGTATTCTCGAAAATTGAATTTGGAGTGGGTACATAGCCATAATTCATAAAGGCCGCCAACGCATTTCTTGAAATCGATTTTTTGAAATTTGGATGATTCATAAGAACCTTCAACTCCGATCCAAAAATAAAAAGCCCTTCATGCCAATAATAAAAGAGAGGTTTGACCCCCGCACGATCCCTACTTATAAAAATCATTTCTTTTTTCTTGTCCAATATCAAAAAAGCAAACATTCCTACCATTTTATCCACACACTTTGTATGCCATTGATCAAAAGCATGGAGAATTACTTCGGTATCGGATTGTGTTTGGAACGAATGCCCAAGCAATACAAGCTCGTCTTTTATTTCCTGAAAATTATAGATTTCGCCATTGAAAATGAGCACATAATCCTTATAAAACATAGGCTGGCTGGCGTGTGTTGATAGGTCTATAATTGACAACCTTCTATGCCCCAAACCTATGCTAGCACGATCCATCATTTCATAAAAATACCCTTCACCATCCGGTCCGCGATGTACCATAGATCGATTCATTGCTTGAAGATGCTCCAAGCTACTTTTTTGGCTAAAATCAATAAATCCGGAAATACCGCACATGAATCCTAATTTTATTATGAACTTGCAAAGATAATGATTTAGAGATGAATGGGATAATAGATGTTAGATTTGAGATTTGAAAAAAGGGATTAGGTATTAGGATTTAGGGTATAGTAATTAGTAATTTGAAAAAAAGGGTTTAGGGATTAGACGTTAGACGTTAGATATGAGACGTTAGATAATAGATTGAAGTAATTTGTGATTAGTAATTTGAA
>CAZUUI010000107.1:0-2702 GCA_964622955.1 uncultured Chitinophagaceae bacterium
AGGTGGTATTTTTGTATTGGTATCAACCCCCAAACTTCGCAATAAATGAATAACGGCTGTAGGCCCAACTTCATAAATCAAACGAGCCGAAACGGTATTCAAGGATTTGGACAAAGCTTGTTTTAATGTAGGCATACCGCCATAGCCACCCCCCGAATTGGAAGGACTCCAAGCAGCGCCCAATTTCCATCTAGGATTTCCAGGACGGAAAACAATACGGGCATTAGGCATTTGATGACAAGGAGAATACCCTTTTTGTTCTACCGCTACCGCGTATAAAAAAGGTTTAAATACCGACCCAACTTGCCTTTTTGTACCAATATTGACGTGGTCGTATTTGAAAAATTTAAAATTAGCACCTCCTACCCAAGCTTTTACATAACCATTTTTGGGATCCATAGCTAAAAAACCTGTTTGAAGCATCATTTTGTAATAACGTACCGAATCCCAAGGACTCATAGTCGTATCTACCTCGCCTTTAAAATGGGAAAATATTCTCATTTTAATAGGTTTTTTCATTTCTTCAATAGCTTCTTCCTCAGATTTTCCCGATGCGATTAAATTTCTATAACGTTCGGTCTCTTTTATATGTTTTAAAAATCGTCTAATTCTTCCACGCCAAGGATCATCTCCAGTCCAATGAGAAAACATTAGTTTTTGATAATAAGATAAGTGCTCTTTTGCTGCCTCTTCGGCATATTTTTGCATTCTTAAATCAATTGTAGTATGGATTTTTAGACCATCGCTATAAATATCTACCATTGAACCATCTTTTTTGGGATGATCTTTGAAATAATCTTTCAAATATTTTTGTACATACGCTACAAAATATGGCGCTACACCTTCTACATTAAAATCATTATTAAAATTAACTTTTATGTCCTCTTTGCTAAAAGAATCATACTGTGCCGCTGTAATAAAATTATACTGAAGCATTTTACTCAGTACCGTATTTCTCCTTTGTTTTGAAGCTTCGGGGTGCAATCGAGGGTTGTACTTATATGGCGCTTTTAGCATTCCAACTAATACAGCAGATTCGGAAACAGTAAGATCTTTTAAATCCTTATTAAAATAGGTTCTCGTGGCACTTTTGACACCAAACGCATTGTCGCTGAACTCTACGGTATTGAAATAATTGGCTATAATTTCGTGTTTGGTAAAATTTCGTTCAAGTTTAATAGCAATAAGCCATTCTTTGAATTTTTTTAGTATTAAACTTATCTTATTTGTTTTTCCTCTTGGAAATAAATTTTTTGCCAATTGCTGTGTAATGGTACTCCCTCCTCCTCTATTTCCTTCTACAAAAAGTCCTTTGACTACTCCCATCAACGCTTTTGGGTCAATTCCACTGTGTATATAAAAACGAGAATCCTCTGTAGCGATTAATGCATTGACCAAGTGAGGTGGTAGTTCATTGAACTGACAAGGTATACGGTTGTGTGTATATATTTTTCCTATCAAAGTACCATCGGAAGCTAAAATTTCTGAAGCCATATTATTTTTTGGATTCTTCAATTCTTCAAGAGAAGGCATTTTTCCAAAAAGACCAATATTAAGTCCAATAAATAACAAAATAATACTCAGATAAAATACAACTACATATTTCCAGAATTTTTTTGTTTTTTCTATAAAAGTGTTGTTCATGCTGCCTATTTAATATATAAGTTCAAGATAAAAAGCTTGAAAATGCAAAGATAATCATGATTTTCTAACCATTCAATCTTTTATTAATTTTTAGGAAATGTTTATTTTTTAAAAATTATTTTTTTCATAAAAATCTATAAGAATTTTTGAAAAAGCATCGGGATTTTCCATCATAGGTGCGTGCCCTACTTCTGGAATAAAATGAAGTGTAGAGTTTGGTATTAATTCGTGAAATTGATGGGCTACAAAATCAGGCGTGATAGTATCCAAAGCACCCCATATCAATAATGTTTGATTTTTGATATTATGCAAATCTTCTTGCAAATTCTGACGCGTAGCACTTTTTGCCATTTTTATAATCTTGATCAGTTTGAGCTTATTATTAATAATCTCAATTACATTATCTACCAATTCATCCGTTGCAAATTTGGGGTCGCCAAAAGTTTCGCCAATTTTTGCACGCAGGCTTTCCCTGTCTTTTCGAGGATACGAACTTCCCAGCGCATTTTCAAACAAACCCGAACTAGCAGTCAATACTAAATTATTGACTTTTTGTGGATGCGCCAAAACATATTTCAATCCAAGATGTCCGCCAAGAGAATTTCCCAATAAAGAAAAATTATCTAATTCCAAAAATGCTACAAATCGTTCAAGAAAACTAAACAAACCATCTAAATTAGCGTCTTTCAAATCGCATTGAAAAATAGGTAATTGAGGCAAAATAACACGATATTTTTTTGAAAGCGTATTAATGACTCCATCAAAATTGCTCAAAGAACCAAATAGTCCATGAAGTAAAATGACTACGTTACCTTTGCCTTCGTCTAGGTAAGATGTATTTTCAAAAGATTGGAGCTGATAGTTCAATTGTTATTTTTTTAAAAGTCCAATTTCAATCAAACGCTCTTCCAAATATTTACCTGCGGTAATAGGTGCATAATGAACTTCATTATTTTCTATACAAGATTTCAAACAAGTCAAATCCATTTCTGAACGTGGGTGTAAGAAAAAAGGAATAGAATATCGTGGAGTAGCCCATTTTTCTTTTGGAGGATTGA
>CAZUUI010000107.1:2712-6952 GCA_964622955.1 uncultured Chitinophagaceae bacterium
TAGATTTTAGTTTATTATTGGTCAATCGCTGAAGCATATCGCCCACATTAATTACAAAATAATCTTCGGGGGCATTGATGTCAATCCATTGATTTTCTTTTGTCAATAATTGTAGGCCTTCGGCACTAGCACCAACCAAAAGTGTTATCAAATTAATATCTTCATGCGCTTCGGCACGAATAGCATTTTTGGGCTCTTGTGTAATGGGTGGATAATATATAGCGCGCAGAATAGAATTTCCATTATGAATATGAGTATCAAAATAATTTTCTTCCAATCCAAGAAACAACGCTATGGATTTTAAGATATAAGAACCTGTTTTTTCAAATCCTTTGTACAACTTCAATCCCAATTCGTTAAAATCGGATATTTCGGTAACAATTATATTGTCGGGATACTCTTCTTTAATAGTATCATGACCTTCAACAGTTTGCCCCATTTGCCAGAACTCTTTTAAATCTGGAGCATCGGAACCTTTGGCATGTTCTTTTCCAAAAGACGTGTATCCTCGCTGGCCGGCAAGTCCTGGAATTTCATATTTTTCTTTTGTAGCCAATGGCAAAGCAAAGAAATTAGAAATAGATTTGTAGTAAGCATCAATATCTTTTTTATCTATATAAATATTTTTGATACAAACAAATCCAAACTCTTCAAAAGCAGCACCTATTTGAGAAACAAATTCTTTTTTTAATTCATCATTTCCTGATATAAAAGCAGTTAGGTCTAAACGAGGAATGGTATTCATGATAGAAATTTTTTACAAATTTATAAAAATTATTTATTTAAGAAATTAAATAAAAACTGAACTAGGTTTAAAAAAATAATTAAAGCAAATATCAGATTTGAAAAAAAGGGATTCTTTTTAGTTTTTTGTAATTTTTCAATCCAAATAGCAGCAACAATTGCAAGTGGTGAAGCTAAATAAAGCACGACATAAGCATTTTGTGAATAATTAAAAAATATAAAATAAAATAAAAACAGCGGCACAAAAGAAATAATCAAAAACTTATACCCATTTTTTGTAAATAGCATTTTATTTTTATTGGAAATACTGTATCCAATTAATAATAAAAGAACAAAAATCATATTGCCTATAAAAATAAAATGATGATAGATGATATTTTTCAAAGCCTGAAAATAATGACCTTGAAACAAGGATTGTTTTAAATAAATGTTTTTGAATGTAAAAATAATGGATATCCAACCTTCAATTTTTGCATATTGAGTATAAATCATAAATAGTGTAAACAATGAAACAAAAAGAGAAATTAACACTATCGAAACCATTTTGTACCCTTTTCTCAAATTGAAAAGACCAAAAAGTAGTATAGTAAATGTATAAAAAAATCCAATCCAAGAGCTATAGCACAGTAAAAAAACGAGTAGGCTTAGAATAAAAATGTATTTAAAACTTCTAAATTTACCTTTTACCATCATTTTTAGAAATACATAAGAAAAAATCACAAAAAGACTTTGAACAAAAATATCGGGATGACAATTTAAAATTTGAAAATTGATTACAGCTGGAGTACTTAAATACAATAAAGCACCACCAAAAGCGTATTTTGAAAAATCGAGAGAGGCTTTTTTGAGAGTAAGAGTACAAATAATTAAGTAAACAAAAAAAGAAGATAATGCCGTAAGAATAAAATTGACCCAAATAATATTTTTGACTCCAAGAATTATTTTGAAAAACAAATAAAAATAATATGAAAATGGAGGATGAGAAACATAAAATCGTGAAGCATGCAAATTTATACTTTCTGCATAATCTTTAGAAATAATAGGAACACCATGAATCAAAAAGAAATTTAATTTATTCCAATTATTAATAATATTAGTAGAAAATAAAGTATAAAATTCAGGATTGTAGAATTGACTTTCAAGAAGATAGTACACCCCAATAAATAAGATACTTATCGCAGAAAATAAAAAAAATATAAATTTTTGCATAAAAATTGATAGATGTTTCACAAAGATATTATATTTGCACTAATTAGGTCACAAAAAATGCCCATAATTAATGCTCAAGCAGGAACTTAGTCAAAAGCAAAAACTTAAAATTTCGCAACAGAACATCCAACTTTTTAGGATGATGGAATTAAATTCCATTCAGTTTGATGAAAAAATAAAAGAAGAGCTTGAATTAAATCCAGCATTGGAAGGTGAAGATGAGGATTCAAGTTTTATTGAACAACCTACATCAAATAAAAAAGATAATGATTTTACTTCTGAGAGTTCTGATTATGAAGTAGATGAATTTGGAAACGAAATAGATAACAATGATGATTCTGAATCTTTTATTGAAAAAGAATCCGATGGAGAAGATTATGATGCTTTTTATCAGAAAGATACACAATATAATGACTATGATTATAATGTAGATGATGATGAACGAGATTTGTTTATTCCTATAGTTGACCATTCTTCAATAATTTCAAATTTAATTAACCAATTTAAATACAATGATTTATCTACAGAAGAGTTTAAGATTGGGGAATATATAATAGGGAATATTGATCATGATGGTTATCTTCGTCGAGAAACCCAATCAATAGTTGATGACTTGGCATTTAGACTCAATATTGATACATCTGAAGAAAAAGTTGAACAAATTTTAGAATTAATTCAAAATTTAGATCCACCAGGAATTGGAGCTCGAAATATTCAAGAAAATATTTTAATTCAATTATATCGAAAGCCATATAATACTATTACAAACTATGCGATTCAAATCATTGATAGATATTTTGATCAATTTATAAAGAAAAACTATTCATGGATTATCAAAAAATTAAAAATCACTCAATCTACTTTTGAACAAATTACAAAATTAATTACTTCTTTGAATCCCAAACCTATAGTAGAGGATGAAGAAAGTAAAATAGGTAAATTTATTGTTCCTGATTTTTTTGTATACAAAGAAAATAATACATTAAAATTAGAACTACATAGTTATAATATGCCAAATCTTTTTATCAGTCAAGATTTTGTAGATATGATAAAAAAAATTAATGAAAATAGAAAAAAAAGCAACGCTGAAAAAGATGCATTAGTGTATATGAATGAAAAAATACAAAATGCACAAAATTTAATAACTACTATAAAACAAAGACAAGAAACTATGATTTTGATAATGCAATCAATTGTAAATATTCAAAAAAAATATTTTCTTTCTGGAGATGAGTCCACAATTCAGCCAATGGCATTGAAAGATATTTCTGAAAAAACAGGGTTTGATGTTTCAACTGTTTCAAGAGTTACGAATAGTAAATTTGTACAAACTGAATATGGTATTTTAAGTTTAAAATTCTTTTTCTCCGATAAAATAACCAACGACGAGGGAGAAGAAATAAGTACTCGAAAAATAAAGCAGGCTTTAAAAGAATTGATCGATAATGAAGATAAGAATAGTCCATTGACTGATGAAGAAATTACAAATAAACTTCTTGAACAAGGATTCAAAATTGCTCGAAGAACTGCTTCTAAATATAGAGAACTTCAAGGTATTGCCCCAAGGCATGTTCGTAAAAACAGTCAATAATTTATAAATCAAATCATATGTCCACTCAATTAGCTCGTTTTTTTTCATTTCTTTTCCATCCCGTTTTTATACCTATTTATAGTTTTTTTATAATTGTATATAGTTTTCCGTTTCAATATCTTTATATTCCCAAAAAAGTATGGAATATTTCGCTCATTATTTTATTATTAATGACATGTGTATTCCCTAGCATTATGACTTTGATTTTAAAAAAATTAAATATTGTAGATGATATAGATATAAGTGTTCGAAAACAACGAATTTTTCCATATATGATCTTTTTATTTTTTTATTTGATGAGCTTTTTGATGTTTAAGCCCAAAGAAGTTTCTTCAATTATATTTCTTGAAGATGGATTAATTGCTACGATTTTATTAGGCGCTACTCTTTCGATAGGAATTGCATTTTTCTTAAATAATTTCTTAAAAGTGAGTATTCATTCTTGCGCTTCGGCCAATTTATTTTCATTATGCAGTCTACTTGCAATTAGTACTAACAAAAATATGTTTTCTATAATTCTTCTAAGCTTTTTGGTAATGGGATTTGTAGGAGCTAGTAGAATCAAATTAGAAGCTCATACCAAAAATGAAGTGTATGTAGGAATTATAACAGGGATTATTGGACAAACGTTAGCTTTTGTGTTTTATTTTAATGCGTAAACGCTATACTTCCTTCTGGATAAAATAAATAATATTT
>CAZUUI010000108.1:0-1505 GCA_964622955.1 uncultured Chitinophagaceae bacterium
AATAACAATTATATATATTTTTGTCTAAATTTTATAAAGTATGAAACATAAACTTATTGCGTGCATTATGTTATTTATTTCTTTCAATGCATTCTCCCAAGATTACAAAGTAACATGGAGCGAAGAAGTGAAAGGAGATAAATTACCTCAATTTGCTGCCACAAATTCCAAAGGTGAAATAATCACTATAGGTGTAAAAAAGTTGAGGAAAGGAATCAAAAAATTAAAAGTAAAAAAATATGATAAAAATCTAAAATTGCTTAAAACTTTAGAACAAAAAGAATGGGAAAGTAATAGCTGGAAAGCAAAAGAATATGTGATGGATGGAATGATGAGTGTAGGGGATAAAATCTATTGTATTTTATATAAAAAAGAAAAGAAACAGTATTTAGTATATAAAAATGAGTTGACAAAAGATTTAACTGCATCTGATAAGATAGAACAAATTGGTGCGTTTAAACATACAGCTGCAAAAATAAATGGATGGGCTTTAGCATTTGGGTATATTATGTTGACCCCTTCTAATAATAATGCAATACGATATAATTTTTCGAAAGATAAAAGCAAAATTATACTTTATAATTATTTTGATCAAGATAAGCAAAAATATGTTAGTATAAGTTGTTTTGATAAAAATTTTGACAAGTTATGGTCCAAAGATGTGAATCTTAAGTTAAATGATAGAGATGTGGATGTAATAAATACTGTAGTGTCTAATAGAGGAAATGTTTATATAAATTATGAAAAAAGTACTAAAAAAGGAATTTTTGGGGGTACTTTAGATTATGAAAATCATATTTTACAGATTTCAGATAATGGAGAAAAAATTAAAAATATTGACTTAGATTTTGATAAAAATATTCACGTAACCAAACTTTTCATAGACAATAATGAGTATACAGAGACTCTAAATGCAATGGGTTTTTATAGTAATAAAAAAGCTAGAGTTGCATTAAATGGAATTGTAAATGTTGTTATTAATGAAAATACATTAGACTTAGAGACCAAAAATGTCACTAAATTTACTGAGACAGAGTATGGTTATTTCTATGGCAAGAAAAAAGCTAGTAAGAAGTCTGATAAGGATGATGGACTTGGCAATTCATTGACATTAATTGGTCAATATGCTATGTCTGACGGAGGAACAATATATTTATCTGAAGATTATCAAGTGGTTGAGTATTATAATGGTAAAAGAACCTATTATAAGTATTACTATGGAAATATTTTAATTATTAAAACAACTCCAGATGGAGATATTGAATGGACCAAATCTATAAATAGAAGCCAGGGACCTTTTACCGCAGATTTATTACAATATTTAGGTTCATATTCTTTTGTATTAGATGATAAAATTTATTTAATGTATAATGATGATCAAAGTAATATAGAATCACAAGATAATTCTGGAGATACGAAGAGGACTAAGAATATCAAAAAAGCTATGGCGGTATTAAAAATTATAGATTCAGGTGAAAAAATTGCTCCTGAAGTTCAAGAAAAAT
>CAZUUI010000108.1:1515-6895 GCA_964622955.1 uncultured Chitinophagaceae bacterium
AGACGGAAATATTAAAAGTGATAAGATTTTAGATGGAAAAGAAGAAGATGTAATTTTTAATACATCTTATTCTCTAAAATTAAATGACCAACAATTACTTTTGTTTGCCAATAAGAAGAAATTAACTAAAGTAGGATCGTTATTCGTTAAAGAACTGGATGAGCCATTGAAATATAAACCAGCTAAAGTAAAGGCTTCAGAAACTGCTACAAAACCAGAAGGTCTCCTAGAAAAAAATTCGGAGAAACCCGCAGATATACAAAAAGTAACAGAAACGGGTGCTCCTTTAGACGTAAATTCTGCAGCTACTCCAAAAATTGTAGGTACGTCCGCAACCCCTTCAGCACCAGAAGCAAAAACTCCACCAGTAGAAGCTCCAAAACCCGTTTATACACCTACATCTGTTTCTCCTGGAAGAAAGGCTACAGATGAAGAGTTGGATTTTTTCAATAAATTAAGAGGTCAACAGCCTGCCGCTGAACCAGCAAAATAGTTGATTTGACAGTAATACTAATTCACTAGTTGACTAATAGACTAGTCCTATATAAAAAAAGCCTCAATCATTGATTGAGGCTTTTTTATGATGATAAAAAGGGATTCTTATAGATTTCCTCTTCTTGCTTGTTCTCTTTCTATGGATTCAAACAATGCTTTGAAGTTTCCTTTCCCAAAAGATTTAGCGCCACATCTTTGAATGATTTCGTAGAATAAGGTAGGTCGGTCTTCTACAGGTTTTGTAAAAATTTGTAATAAATATCCTTCCTCGTCTCTATCTATCAAAATATTCAAATCTTTCAATTTCATCAAATCTTCATTGATATGACCTACTCTATCCAATACATCTTCATAATAAGCGTCAGGTACGTGCAAGAATTCTACACCTCTTTTTCTCAATTCACCAACCGTATGAATTATATCATCCGTAGCAATTGCTATATGCTGGCATCCCGCTCCTTTGTAAAAATCAATATATTCTTCTATTTGTGATTTTTTCTTTCCTTCCGCAGGCTCGTTGATAGGGAATTTGATATATCCATTGCAATTACTTACTACTTTGCTCATAAGTGCCGTGTACTCTGTAGAAATATCTTTGTCGTCAAATGTAAGCAATAGTCCAAATCCCATTACATTTTCGTAAAAATCTACCCAGTCGTTCATTTTGCCTAGTTCTACGTTTCCTACACAATGGTCTACATATTTTAGACCAATTGGCTCTATTTTGAACAAGCTATTTGCAGGTTGAAATCCTGGTAAAAAAGCTCCTTTGTAATTTTTTCTTTCTACAAATGTATGAATAGTATCGCCATACGTTTTGATAGCTGAAAGAACTACTTCTCCATGCTCATCGGTCATTTTCTTTGGAGGAAAAACACTTACAGCACCACGTTTGGTAGTTTCTTCATAGCTTTTTGTAGCATCATCTACCCATAGCGAAAGGGATTTTACGCCATCGCCATGCAATTTTACAAATTCTGAAATTTCGCTATTTGGCTCCAAACTTGTAGTCAATACCAAAACAATTTTGTCTTGTTTCAAAACATAAGAAGCTCTATCTTTCACACCCGTCTCTGGACCAGCATACGCTATCAATTCAAATCCAAATGCTGCTTGATAATAATAAGCCGATTGTTTAGCATTTCCTACGTAGAACTCAATATGATCTGTACCATTCAAAGGCAAGAAATCTTGAGCAGAATCTACTATTTTTTGTGCGGTTGTACTCATTTTAATATAATTTTATATTGCAAAGGTAAGAAATTTTGGATAAAAAAATCAAAATTCAAAGGGTTTCGGTTTAAAAAAATTATCTTTGTAGTCTTTAATTCTTCTATTGAGTATTGTAAATTTTAATATAGCACGTGAAAAAGATTTTATTTGTTGTCAATAATTTATCAGGAACGGTTCTTCAATATAATATCAAGAAAATTATTGAGCTCAATCTGGATACCGAAACCTTTGATTATGACATATTTTATATTGATCATAATACCGTTTCGCAGGAATACGATGCTTTGTTTGAAAAGAATTATGAAGTAATAGTATCGGTAGGTGGCGACGGAACGCTACTTGAAATAGGTCAAAAAATCATAGACAAGCCTACTATGCTTGGTATCGTACCTATTGGAAGTGGCAATGGATTGGCTACGCATCTAGGATATGTGCCCCGTGATATCGATGCGGCATTTTCGGCAATTAATAAAATGAAAACTCTCGAAATTGATGTAGCAAAGCTGAATAATGATTATTTTTTTAGCAATTTTGGGTATGGATTGGATGCTAAAATTGCAAAAGATTTCAAAGTTAAGAAAAAAAGAAACCTATTTGTATACACATGGCTCACGATGCGTCATTTGTTCAATCTCAAAACACGAAAAATCAGATATGCCGTTGCAGGAAAAGAATATACTGTCAAAACGATATTGTTTAATGTATTTAATTCAAATCTTTTTGGGTATAATGTAGGGCTAATCCCTTGGGCTAGCGCTTTTGATGGAAAATTAGATTTGGTATATCTAGAAAAATTTCCTTTATGGAAAATGCCTTATATTTCATTTTGTATTTTAATAAAAAAGCCAAATTGGGTTAAAGAAATGCACTACCATACGATTGATGAAATTTATATCTATAATGACAAAGAAAAGATAAATTATCAAATAGATGGCGATCCAAAAAGAACCAATGAGGATATTGCTATCAAAGTGTTGCCCAAAAAACTAAAAGTAATAGTGCCCTAGGATGGAGGAAATTCAATTTAGACGCTATTTTTTGAGACTTTCGTATGATGGCACCAACTTTTGTGGGTGGCAGTTCCAAAAAAATAATGAAAGTGTACAAGAGTCTATAGAAAAGGTTTTGACCATTCTTTGCAAATCACCACAAAAAATTCTTGGATGTGGAAGAACCGATACGGGAGTTCATGCCGACGACTTTTATGCACATTGGGATTATCCATTTGAATTGCCCGGAAAATTGATGATGAAAATGAATACGTTGTTGCCGCGAAGTATTGCTATCAAAGAAATTTTTGAAGTACCAAAAGAAGCCCATGCTCGATTTGACGCAACGGCAAGAAAATATCATTATTTTATACATGTCAGCAAAAATCCATTCAAAAGATTGTATAGCTATGAATATTTGTATCATGAGCTCAATTATGAATTGATGCAGAAAGTGGCAACTAAATTGTTGGATTTTAATGAATTTTTACCTTTGATTAAATTGGACAAAGAGCATAAAAAAACCAAATGCACCTTGTTTACATCAGAATTGATACAATTATCCGATACCGAATGGCGATATGAAGTCAGTGCCAATCGTTTTTTGCACAATATGGTACGAAGAATTGTAGGGACGATGCTTCTGGTAGGGCGAAATAAGCTTTCGTTTGAGGAATTTGTGCATGCAATGGAAACTCAAACCGATATGAAATACATACAATTAGCGCCTTCCAATGGGCTTCATTTAGTAGATATTACCTATCCTTTTTTACAAGCAAAAAAACAACAAATCCTATTGTAGGTTATCTTTTTTTATCAAATTTGCAATTTCATTTTTTCTTTATGTTAAATGAAGTACTTTTGTAGCTTTATGGAATCTACGTTATATCAAAAAATCTTAAAGGAAATTGTCCCATTCAAAAAATGGTTTATTTTGGCTGTTGTTCTAGCTGTAATTATTTCATTTTTAGCACCTGTTCGTCCATTTTTTATTCAATACATCATTGATAATGATATTGTAAAAAAAGAAAAACAGAGCCTCCTTACACATACCATTTATTTATTTCTATTATTGACATTAGAGTCGTTTTTGCGCTATTTCTTTATATATATCACCGCATGGTTTAGCCAGAATATCGTTCATGACATCAGACAACGAGTTTTTGATAAATTGATGCATATTCACGTTCAATTTTTTGACAAAACACCTATCGGGACGCTTACTACAAGGACTATCAATGATACTGAAACAATAAACGAAGTCTATTCTGAAAATTTCTTTACGATTATTTCAGATTTTCTTACCATTATTTTTGTATTAGGGATAATGCTTTATACCGATATCAAATTGACTTTGATTTCCCTCGTTACATTGCCTTTATTGTATTGGGCTACTTATATTTTCAAGGAACGAGTAAAGGCGGTGAATCAAAAAATTCGGGATAAGATTAGCGAATTCAATGGATTTACACAAGAACATTTGTCGGGTATCAAATTGACCAAATCATTTCATGCTGAAGAAATTGAAATGAAAAAATTTGAATCCATCAACAATGATTACACAGCACTGAATATCAAGGCTATTTGGTATTACAGCTGGTTTTTTCCTGTTTTGGAAACCTTGATTGCTATCAGTATAGGATTGGTAGTAGCGGGAGTTTCATTATTTAGCTTTAGCGATAGTCATTATAGTGCTGGAATGATTTCGGCTTTTATTCTGTATTTGAATATGCTTTTCAGACCTATGCGATTTTTGGCGGATAAATTCAATCAACTTCAAATGGGGTTTGTGGCTTGCGAGCGAGTATTTAAATTATTGGAAACGCCATCATTGGAACAAGATAATGGCACCGAATTATTAAAATCGGTGCATGGCAAAATAGCGTTTAAAGATGTGGAATTTAGTTATTTGCCCGAACAAAAAATTCTTCACGGAATTAGTTTTAATATTGAAGCGGGTAAGTCATTGGCTATTGTAGGTGCTACGGGAAGTGGGAAGACGAGTATTATCAATATTCTCAATCGTTTTTATCCTATCGAAAAAGGAGAAATTCTTCTTGATGATATCAATATAAATAAATATACCATTGCTTCGCTTCGTAGTCATATTGGAATGGTATTGCAAGATGTATTTTTGTTTTCGGGTTCTATTTTGGACAATATCCGCTTGGAAAATCATAATTTCACCAAAGAAGATGCTATGAAATTAGCCGCAGAATTGGAAATCGATGATTTTTTCAAACAATTACCTCAAGGATTTGATTATGAAATAATTGAACGAGGCAATAGCCTTTCGCATGGTCAGCGTCAAGTGATTTCGTTTTTTAGAGCCATCGTCAAAAATCCGTCTATTCTAGTACTAGACGAAGCTACATCTTCAATTGATTCAAATACAGAATATTATATCCAAAAATTGATTCCAAAAATCATAAAGAACAAGACCTCTATAATCATTGCACATAGATTGTCAACGATTATGTCTGCCGACAAAATTTTAGTGTTAAACAAAGGTGAAATTGTTGGTGAAGGAACGCATGAACAACTCTTAGCGTCAAATGCGCATTATCAAAAATATTTCACAGAATTGGTATAAATAACGTTTCCCCGTAGGGGCGAAATATCTTTCGCCCTATATGGGAAATGAAAATTGTATAATTGCGAAA
>CAZUUI010000109.1:0-2904 GCA_964622955.1 uncultured Chitinophagaceae bacterium
TACGAGGTGCCGATATTATCCAAAAAGTCAGAAACAATCAATTAAAAGAATGTGGTTCGATCATCTACGAAACCAAACGTACCGAAAACTGGAGCAATGACTGGATTGAAAAACTCAAAAAAGATAAACTAGCCAGCCATGCCGATATAGCAATATTGATAACACAAGCATTTCCAAAGAATTATAACGGATTTTCATATATCGATGGCGTGTGGGTATGTAGCTACAAAGAAGTAGAAAGTGTGGCCAAAGCGATGCGGATGCAGTTAATTCAATTTGCCGAAATTTCAAAAACGCAGGAAAACAAAGGCGATAAGTCTATGGTTCTTTATGATTTTCTTACCAGCCAAGAATTTAGAAATGCTATGGAGGCTATTATCGATAGTTTTAGCAAGATGAAAGACGACCTCGAACGAGAAAAAAATGCAATGCTCAAACATTGGAAAAGCCGAGAACTTCAAATAGATCGGGTTCGCGACCATAGTATTAATTTATATGCATCTATCAAGAATATAGGTGGAAATGAATTGATTCATAATGCAACATTGGAATTGGGCGAAGGTGATGCGAACGATGCATTTTAAGTTTTAATAAAAAGAAAAAAAATATTATTTTTAAATTCATAAATTAAAATATGAACACAAAACAATTTTTAATACTTTATATCAAAGTTTTTTGTATGTTACTTTTAATAACATTTTTCTTCAATGTGATAGGTCTCATCTATTATTTAGTTAAATTTAATTTTGAGATTAATCATTTTCTATTTAAGAATGGATACTTTATACTCAATGATGTAACAATAGGCAATGACATCTTTGCAAACTTATTAAAAACAAGCATAATGTCATTGATATTGACTATATACATAATATATCGCAATAAAAGAAAAGAAGCCTTGTAGTTATAAGTCTTCTCTATTTGATATGAGCGGCACGGAACTCATCTTCATACACGAAACTTTCCAAATATAAAAACTCTTCCGTTAATTTACCTTTTTTGGTTACGGTAGCGCGTTTGATGATTGGATTTTCTTCATCAAATAATACTGGAATAATATGAGTCGTCAAGCCTTTGCTAAAATCGGCAGAAGCTTCTCTAGGTAATTCACTAGGCAAATTAGGTATAGCCATAATATCAATAGCCTTTTTCATAAAAGGATCTACAATTTTTTCTCTCAAAGGCAAAAATCCAAATACAGGATTTTCAATAGTAGTAGGTCTAACTGTAGAAGGAATAGACGCTTCAGGCGCAATATCACACGTAATATCGGCTATATATTCTATAGAAAAGTCATTTTTCTTCATTTCTTTCAATGTAAACAACTTTGGCGCTTTTTGATCCCAATACATTGCATTGATTAATACATTTGCAGCTTTAGTATAAGGTTCAAATATAGAACGATACATTTGTGGACGCTCAAAAAACTCTTCTCTATTGTATTCTTGCATAGGCATACGTGGGGCAAACATTTCTTTGGAAGATAGTTGTGCGTATACGGCATGATTATAGGTTTGTGTCAAAAATTCCTCAGGAGTAACACGCTTGATTTTGGCTTTTTCCATAATATCAATTACACCTTTAGCCACTCTGCCAGTCCCAGTCACTAAAAATTTTAGTGATTTGAATTCAAGATTGCGAAGCATTTCATCTATTTTTTCATATCCATTTAGATAAATTCTTCCGATGTCTTTTTGGAATAATTTTTTTTGAATCATCCAAAGACAATCAAAACCACCTACTATACCTGCCCAATAACCAAAAGCTACCAAACGCTGTCCATTGTCATCTGTCAACGCCTCATAATCAATCATTTCAATTTTTTGATCGATAAATGCTTGTATTAATTTAAGATTATGTGCTTGTTTTTTGATGGTATGACTAAAAAACAAGTACCTTTTCCCAGGAATTAAATAATGTATTGGCACTTCTTTTACCCCCAAGATGGCATCGCACTCAAACATACTTTCCTGAATTTTGACACCAGCAGCTTCATATTCTGCATTGGTATAACATCTGTCGTTAGAGGGTTGAATAAATATTTCGTATTTATATTTTTTTATTATTTCTTTACAATCCGCTGGCGTTAAAGGAGTTCGTGTATCTACAGGTTGTTTTTCCTCTCTTAAAATTCCAATTTTTTTCATATCTTCGTGAACTTTTTAATTATATTTGTCGTTTTCTAAATGCTTTAAGTAATTAAAGTGCAAAAATATGTAAAAAAAAATAGTTCTTTGAATATACTTATCCACAAAAATGGGGCTGACCGGAATTGACTGGTGATGTATTTTTATACTGGCACGCCGAGTGACGGTGTTGACACTCGAGAATCCCTACACCTAACCTATTTAATTGGCGAAACAACTTACGCCATGGCTGCCTAAAACAAGGTTTTACGCACCATTGTCTCTTTAGAATTGCCGTCTTGCCGGTTCTATATGAGGCATCGACTCAGCAAGAATCGCCCAATTTGATTTCTGTAGAAGCGGGTTAAATCACACAGAATAAGAGTAAATAAGGTTTGTTTATTTCCATCCTTACTTCGAAAAAACAATAATAAACTAAGCGTGTAGAAGGTATAGAACGGCTCGCTCAGGACCAGAGTTCGAATCTCTGCAGCTCCACTTTTTTGGATAATTATTTTTTTTACAATATCATAACCCTTTTGTATTTTATATAGACTACTTTTGCAATTGAATAAAAAAAATCAAATAGATTTTGTATGATAATAAACGATAATAAAACAAAGATAATAGCTACTTACGGTCCCGCATGTAGTAGTGAAGAAGTGATAACCCAAATGGTAGAAAATGGAGTAGACGTATTTCGTTTTAATTTTTCACATGGAGACTATGATTTTCACTTAAAGGGATTTCAAGCAATAAAAGATTTTAATAAAAAAAT
>CAZUUI010000109.1:2914-6870 GCA_964622955.1 uncultured Chitinophagaceae bacterium
TGCTATTGTGACCATAAAAAATGAAACAGACAAAATAAAAAAAATAGAACTAGTGTAGTGATCTTGGCAGAATTGCTAGAGACTAAAATACAAGTTGGAGAAATTCAAAATAACGGAATTGAATTAATAGAGAAACAAACTATTCTACTTACCAATCAAAAGCAAATTTCTACAAAAGAAAAACTATATGTTAGTTATGAAAACTTGGGAAAAGATGTTAAAGTGGGCGAAGAGATTCTAGTAGATGATGGCAAGTTAAAATTACTTTCTACTAAAATTATTAATGATAACGAGATAGAAACCATTGTATTGGAAGGTGGATTATTAACTTCAAAAAAAGGAGTAAATTTTCCTCAAACAAAAACGACTATTCAAAGCTTGACAGATAAAGACCGCGCCGATTTTGAATTTGCAGTATATAATAGAGCCAACTGGATAGCGTTGAGTTTTGTAAGAACAGCCGAAGATGTTCGTACACTCAAAAGTATGATAGGAGAAAAAATATCCTACACCAAAGTAATTGCAAAAATTGAAAAGCCCGAAGCTCTTGAAAACATTGATGAAATTATTGAAATTAGTGATGGAATAATGGTTGCCAGAGGTGATTTGGCGATAGAAATACCATTGGAAACCGTTCCATTGGCTCAAAAACAGATAGTAAAAAAATGCAATGAAAAAGGCAAACCTGTAGTTGTTGCTACACAAATGATGGAAAGTATGACCGAAAAAAGCTTTCCTACTCGTGCGGAGATTACCGATGTAGCTAATGCTGTAATTGATGGTGCAGATGCTTTGATGTTAAGTGGAGAAACTTCAGTAGGCAAATTTCCAGCCAAAGTTATAGAAACTATGTCAAAAATTATAGCTGAAATTGAAAACAACTCGGATATATACCACAAACATGTTTATAAAATTGATAAAGAAAATCCCGATTATATATCCGACGCAGTATGTCATAGTGCAGTATCAATTGCAGAAGAAATTGAAGCAAAAGCTATTTTGGGTATGACACGAAGTGGTTACACAGGTTTTAGAGTAAGTAGTTTTAGGCCCAAATCGCATATTTATATTTTTACAGACAACAAACCTCTATTATATGCAATGAATTTGATATGGGGCGTAAAAGGATTTTATTATGAAGGGTTGGAAGGAACCGACAAGACTATAGAAGATGTAATTGAAATTATTAAATCGAAAGGATTGGTACAAACAGGAGATGTAGTAATCAATACCGCAAGTATGCCTTTTTATGAAAAATCAAAAACGAATACCATCAAAATATCTGTAATCAAATAAAACACATCCTTTAATCGTTATTATTTGTAAAATGAAATAGAATGAAGTTTAGATTTTTACTTTTATTGTCTTTTATAATCATTCAAAATGTTTATTCACAAAATATTCAAAATGCTCAATATGCAATATTATTAAAAATCAAAGCAAATTATTCAACAAAAGATGTAAAAAAACTTGATCTTAGCATTTATAAAATTGAAGTAATTTAAAAAAATTTTAATATTTATAAAATTAAACGTAATATACAATGGACTGAAAAAGAAATAGGACTCTTAAAAAAAGACCAATCAGTTGAAATCGTTCAATTAAATAGAAATCTAAAAATAGAGCCAAGAGCTACCACTCCTAATGATACTTTTTTTTATAAGCAAAGATTCCATAATTATACTAGTTTCCCTGGTTTAACGTTTCCCGTTGGGATCAATTCAATTAATGCATGGGATTTTGACAAAAGTATTACTACAAAAAAAGGCGATACTATAGTAGTAGCTGTAATAGATAATTATTTAGATTCTGCACATGAAGATTTGGAATATTTTATCAATCGAAATGAGATACCAAATGACGGAATTGACAATGATAACAATGGCGCTATAGACGACTATATGGGCTGGAGCGCAGACAACAATAATTCAATTTTTTGGGGTTCATTTCATGGAACACAAGTAGCTGGAATATTGGGCGCAAAAGGAAATAATAAAATAGGAATAGCTGGCGTGGCGTGGAATGTTAAAATATTACCAATAGCAGGTTTTGGAGGAATTGACAAGGTTATAAAGGCTTTTGATCTTGTTATTACACAGAAAAAAAATTATAAAAGTTCAAATGGCGCAAAAGGAGCTTATATTGTAGCAACAAATTTTTCGGGAAGTACAATTGGTTTTGAAAATGATGAGCCTATATGGTGTAGTATATATGATAGTTTGGGTAAATATGGCATTTTAAATGTAGCTGCCACCGATAATATTTATAGAGACATATCTACTGGAGTTGGTGATTTACCGTCAAATTGTAAAAGTGATTATTTAATTTCGGTTTCTTGTCTTAATAATCTAAATCAGTTAATTGGAGCAGGATATAATAAAACAAATATAGATATAGTAGCTAATTCTAGTTCGGTACACACTACTTCTGTAAACAATTCATATACGGATGGAGTAATTTCTACAAGTTTTGCTACTCCTATGGTTACGGGTACAATTGCATTGATGTATAGCAATTTGTGTATAGAAGCGCTGGATTCTGTCAATAAGAATCCACTTATTTTTCTTAAAAAATTAAAAAATGAACTTTTATTGAGAGTAGATTCTCTATCAGAATTAAATGATAAAATTTTAAGTTCGGGCAAATTAAATGTTTATAAATCTATAAAAAACATAGCGGATTGTTCTTTTATGGGCAATAATTCAACAATTAGCAGCACCAATAAAATAAAAACGTTTAGTTTTGTCGAGAATGGAATTTTAACAATAAAAAAAGACAACAATTCCCTTGCATCAATTAGTATTTATGATATAATGGGTAGAAATGTTTTGACTGAACAAATTTCAAATGAAGAATCAAGGATTAATGTGGGGCATTTGAATAGAGGAATTTATATCTTAACTATTGAAAACAAAGAAGAAAGAGACAATAAAAAAATAGAAATATATTAATGTTAACCAAAAAATGGACTTTAAAACATGCCGATGAAATAAAATCTAAAAAATTACAAGAAGAACTCAATATAAAGCACTACAAAATATGTGAAATCCTTACACAAAGAGGAATAGAAAATTTGTATGATGCTGAAAAGTTTTTTAATCCTGATTTAAAAGATTTACATGACCCTTTTCTCATGAAAGACATGGATAAGGCGGTAGAACGAATTGTAGAGGCAATTCAGAATAATGAAAAGATTCTTATCTATGGCGATTATGACGTGGATGGAACTACTTCGGTAGCACTGATGTGTCTCTTTTTAAGAAAAATTAATGTGCCTTTGGACTTTTATATTCCCGACAGATATTCTGAGGGGTATGGTGTATCTATCAAAGGAATAGAATACGCCCGAGATAATGACTTTAAGCTAATTATAGCATTGGATTGTGGGGTTACAGCAATTTCTCAAGTAGAATTGGCAAATGAATATGGAATTGATTTTATCATTTGCGATCACCATTTACCTTCCGAAGAATTACCAAAAGCATTGGCAATCTTAGATGCAAAAAGAGCCGATTGTGAATATCCTTTTAAAGAGCTAAGTGGATGTGGTGTTGGATTCAAATTGTGTCAGGCGTTGAGTATTAATTTGAATTTGCCAGATGAGTTTTATTTAGATTTATTGGACTTGGTAGCAGTATCTATTGCATCTGATATTGTACCGATAGTTGGAGAAAATAGAATTTTGGCATTTCATGGACTCAAAAAACTCAATAATAACCCTTGCGTAGGTCTTATGTCATTAATTGATTGGGCTGGATTGGGAGATAAAGAAATGAGTATATCAGATATTGTTTTTTCTTTAGGTCCCAGAATCAATGCTCCTGGAAGAATGACTCATGCCAGAGCTAGTGTAGAAATTTTGGTTTCGGACGATGTGCAAATAGGAAAAGATATGGCTTCAAAGCTAAATGAAGTAAATATAGAAAGGCGATCAACCGATGAATTAATTACAGGAG
>CAZUUI010000110.1:0-3737 GCA_964622955.1 uncultured Chitinophagaceae bacterium
TTCCCGTATTGGAAAATGGAATTGTGGTGGGTATTATCAGTGTAAAAGACGTTTTGAAAAAAATTATGCAATGGACTGTAGCCAATAATATGACTACAGATTTTAGAAAATTGGATGCTGAAATTTCACTTAAATCTGTAATGACACCCAATCCAGTAACTATTTCTCCAGAGGCTACATTAGAAGAAGCTAAAAAAATCTTAGCTAAAAGCAATTTTCAAGCGTTACCAGTAGTGTTGGATGGCAAAATTGTAGGAATCTTAACTACAAAAGATTTTGTACGATTGAAAGTAATTAAAATTGAAGGTTCGGATTATAATCCTATCTAAAAAATAAATTTTTAACCCATAAAAAAAGACTTTTGGAATTCCAAAAGTCTTTTTTGTTTATATTTAAAAAGTAAGAAAACTACTTTACTCTTCTAAGTTTGGCTCTAGGCCCCATTTCACTTTCGTACACTTTTTTAATTCCATCTCCAAGTGCTGCTTCTATATCTCTTACATCTCTTACCAATTTAGCCATTCCTCCCGGTTCAACGGATGCCGCTTGGTCGCTTCCCCACATAGATCGGTCTAACGTAAAGTGTCTTTCTATAAATTTAGCACCCATAGGAATAGTAGCCAATGTAGTACTCAATCCTGTCTCGTGTCCAGAATATCCAATAATGTTTCCAGGAAACAGATTTCCTAAGGTATAAATCATATTAAGATTCAATTCTTCGGGCTTGCAAGGATAGGTAGACGTAGCGTGTGCTATCAATAAATTATCCAATCCTATTGCATTTACGGCAGCGTGAATTTCATCCATAGTACTCATACCCGTAGAAATAATCAAGGGCTTACCTGTATCTTTTTTCTTTTTCAAGAGTCCAATATCAGTCAAAGAAGCCGAAGCCGCTTTGTACATCATCGGCTTGAATTTTTCAAGAAAATCTACCGATTCTTCATCCCAACAACTAGCAAACCACACCATTCCAATTTCTCTACACAAATCATCAATGGCTTTGTATTCTGCATCGCCAAATTCTACTTTATATCTATAGTCAATATATTTCATTCTTCCCCAAGGTGTATCACGCTCTATATCCCACTGATCTCTAGGCGTACAAACTTCAGGTGTTCTTTTTTGAAATTTTACGGCATCACATCCCGCTTCTTTTGCTTTGATGATTAATTCTTTGGCAATATTAATATCTCCATTATGATTCAATCCTATTTCTGCAATAATAAAACAAGGATTATTCCCCCCTATTTTCTTGCCATTTGATAAAATAATTTCTTGCATTCTTAAATATTTTGATACAAAGTTAAACAAATAAATCACATTTTTAGTTCTTATTTCTCCAAAACATACATTTTGTTTGAAAAAGTAAGGCTTATTTCCAATCCATAGTGGTCTGAATAATCCACTAATTCATTCATTTTAGGCGCTATTAACGATAATTTTGAACAATCAAGCACATTATTCTTATCTAATACAAAAATATGATCTAGTTGTTCTGATTTGGCATCTTTATTCCAAAAATTCTTATTATCAAACGTATAATTTTTGTTTTTGTCATTAAAGGAAGTTTCTTTTACACCCGTTATAGATACAAATCTATTGTACTCATTAGAATTTAAATCAAAATTGTAATCTCCTGCAAGTAAAATAGGAGTATTTTGACTTGAAATAGGATAAAGTATTTCCTCAATGATTTGATTTAATTGCTGTCCTCTAAGAATTTCGGACGTGGCTAATTTATAATCTGATTGTAAATGTGTATTTACAACATACATTTTTTGAAAATTATGTTCAAATGAATAGAGCGTTGCGCCTTTTGAAACCAACGCATCGTGCAATTTATGATTTTTAAAAAATATGGTTTTTTCATTTTTTATAGAAATTTTTGAGAGAATCATCAATCCATTTGAAAATCTCAAAAACTGGCGCTGAGGCAAAATAATATAAGGGTATTTATATTTTAATTCTTGTTCGATTTTAGAAACAGCGGCTTTATCAAAAACTTCCTGAAGCTGAATTATATCAGATGATGAATTTTTAAGAAAATCGACAATCTGATTTAATCTTATTTCTTGCCACAATTTATCTTTTTTTGAAAAAGAATTACAAACTTTGGGTAGCATTTTCACATTCCAACTCGTAATTTTTATCTTTTCTTGGGAAAATCCTTGAGATGAACAAATTAAAACAATTACTAATAAAACAATACGCATATTCTTATAAAATATGCTGCAAAATTAGTTTGATTTCCAATTTCTTACTTTAAGGTTAGATAAAACTTAGTTGAAGAAATTGGAATAAAAAAAGAATTTTTTAATCTTTATTTAACTGTAAAATAATGTATTCGCAAAAATCTCTAAAGGCTCCAAATCCACCTTGATGATCCGCTATATAATCTACATTTCCTTTAATTTCATTTACCGCATCGGCAGGACAAGCAGTAACGCCTGCGTGCTGAATCACTTCCAAGTCATTCATATCATCACCGATATAGGCTATTTCATCAAAACTAAGATTATTTTCAAGGAGAAATTGCTTCATTACCGAAAGTTTATCTTTTACGCCCAAGAAAACTTTTTCAATTTTTAGTTTCTCAGCTCTTCGAGATACAGGGCCCGAATTTTCACCCGTCATTATAGCTATTTGAATATTCGTGAACTTTCGCAAACGTTCAGCTCCCATACCATCTCTTAGCGAAAAACGTTTTAGTTCCTCCCCTTTTTCCGAATAATATACCCCACAGTCTGTCAATACTCCATCTACATCGGTAAATAGCCATTTTATTTTTTTTACTTTTTCTTTCATATACATATTTTAAATAGCTGTCCAGCCTCCGTCTACTACTAAATTTGCACCCGTCATATACGCACTGGCATCGCTGGCAAGGAATACAATAGCGCCTTTATAATCCGTAGGTTTTGCCATACGATTCAAAGGGGTTTTGGCACTATAATTCATTACAAAATAATCATCTTGACTATTTTCTACGCCACCTGGAGACAATGTATTGACACGAACGCCGTCCTTGCCCCAATAAGCAGCCAAAAATCGTGTAAAATTAATAACAGCACCTTTGGTAATAGGATAAGCCGCCGATTTATAAAAAGTTTGATTTCCATTTCGGTCTTTATAAATGCTTTGGTCTGGGCCTACCATTCCATAAGTAGAGGCCACATTCACTATACTTCCACTTTTTTGAGCTTTCATAGCTTGTCCAAATACCTGACTACACAAGAAAACACCAGTTATATTTACATCCATCGATTTTTGTAGCATTTCCAAAGGATAATGTTCAAACATACTTTGCTGTCCTGCCAATGTAGGATTCTCAAACATATCGTTCATCGCCGCGTTATTTATCAAAATATCTATTTTGTCATATTTCAATAAAATCTCAACTTTTGCTTTTTCTATTTCCACTTTTTGGGTTACATCAAATACTTGTACCAAATGTTTTTCTGAATTGGGCAATTTTAATTTCAATTCATTACATTTAGATTCGTTCATATCACAGATTACAACATTGGCTCCTGCTTCGGCCAATGCCATACAATGATTTTGTCCTATCAAGCCTGTAGCACCAGTAACTATAGCAACTTTTCCCGTTAAGTCAAATGGATTCATATTTTATTATTTTTATTTATAATTGTATCAATATCAATTCTTTTTAGATAAAAGTCATCTTTAATTTTATTTTCCAATGCTTTTATTTCTTCATTATTCTTCTTCAAAAA
>CAZUUI010000110.1:3747-6863 GCA_964622955.1 uncultured Chitinophagaceae bacterium
AAGGGTAGATAAATGCGTGCACAGCCACCAAAGATAACCTTTATTATTTTTGTTTATAATTGTGTCGATGGCAGTTCTTTTTAGATAAAAATTATCGTTAATGTTGTTTGGCAGTGCTTTGAGTTGTTCATTATTCTTCTTCAAAAACTGTGTATAAAGTCGCTGTTTCAATTCATAATCAAACCAAAACTGGTATTGTTCCTGTCTTCTATTTTCCAATAGTCCTTTTTTATCTTTGGCATCGAACAAGCTCTTAATTTTATCCCAAACGGCTTTTATTCCTTCTTTTTCCATTGATGAAAACACCGAAACAATGTCATCTACTTCATTTCTTGAATAATGCAATGCCGTTTCTATTTCCTTTTTAGCATACAATGCTTTTTCTTTCAAAACACCATCAGCTTTATGAATAATAAAAAAATCGGCAACTTCCATAATTCCCTTCTTTACACCCTGCAACTCATCTCCAGATGCAGGCATCATCAACAAGACAAATAAATCGCTCAAATGACGAACAATAGTTTCCGACTGCCCTACGCCTACTGTCTCTATTATGATTATATCAAATCCTGCAATTTTTGCTAAGGCTACATTTCTATGTGTATTGAGTCCTACTCCGCCCAGCTGATTGCTACTAGGGCTAGGACGTATAAATACATTTTCCAGACGAGATAAATTTTCCATACGGGTTTTATCGCCTAGAATACTTCCTTTTGAATGTTCGCTACTAGGATCTATCGAAAAAACAGCTATTTTATGCCCTAAACTATGCAAATAGGTGCCTAAGCATTCGATAAAAGTACTTTTTCCTACACCCGGAATGCCACTAATACTTATCACCATACCCTTTGAGAGCATAGATTTATTTCTTGCTATCAATTCATCTACAAATGAATTGTCCACTTCCAAAGTACTTTCGTTGAGGGTAAATGCCTTGCTGAGCGCTACCAGATTTCTAGCTTTAAATTTTTGTTCAAAAACTTCGATAGCGTCTTGCATTCTTGCAAATTTTTAAGCCATTTTCATAGCCGATGAAAATGCGTCAAATTCCTTTTCTTTATCTAAAAGATAATCTTTTTTTTCTTTATCTTCTACAAATTCAGCAATAGGATTCGTATTATTTAGCAATTCAAAAACAGGCTCTTGATGATAATTATCTTCGGTCAATGGCGCGTACATCCATTCTGAATTTCGTTTTACAAAACGTTTTTTTCCTTCTACAAACAAAAATTGATTGTATTTATATTTTTCACGAGTACCTCGTTGATGTTTATACCAAAAGCTTTGTATTGTAGGAAAATTTAAAGTTTCATTTTTGAGCAACGTAGCTTTTTGTTCTATGCCAATAGCTTCCATCAAACTATGAAAAATAAAACGAGAACTAACTGGGGTATCTATTTTTTGAGCGCCATCGCCATTTGGATTGAGCCAAAATAGTGGCACACGATTCCCGCCATCATTTACATTAGAAAAATGATAATACCAATTCATTTCTCCAAAATTGTCACCGTGATCCGAACAAAAAACAACTAAATTATTTTTATCTTTATGTATTCGTTCCACAAAAAGGTTCAAATCATCTTTGATTATCTGATAACTTGTTTGTTGGCGCTGATATATTAGCTCGGCATACTTTGGATCAATGACAGGCTCGTCGTGTAATAAAAAATTCTGATTTGCAATTTTAAATAAAGTAGTTACTTCATTTATCTTTTCCCACAAACTTTTTCCCGATAGTTTAAATGTATCGGCAATATGATATGGAAAATGCGTTTCCATCAAATTGATAAAAAAGAAGCAAGGTTGTCCTTTTGCGTCATTTTCTTCTATTAATTTTTCTACATGTGCAAAGGCGTCCAAATGCGTATTTTGTCCCCAACAGTTGGCTACTTCAATATCTTCCAATAATTTTTGAGAAATTACATCTTTTGAAAAAATCATATTTCGCACTCTATGTTTGCTCATAGAAAGAAGAAAATACATAGTTTTTTTCAATTTTGGAGTCACCAGCTTCCACGTTTTGTGTACTTCATCAAATCCTCTATCTAGTCCAAAAATCTCTGTAGTTACAGGATTTGCAGTTACTTGAATCGTCTTATAACCCTTTGATTTCATGTGTTCGGACAAAGTAGGAATATCGCTACTAAGTCGTCGCGTGTGAGTATCGGTTCCATGTTCATGAACATTGAGACCAGTAAACAAGCATGATGTAGCGGGCAAAGTCCAGCAAGCACTTGAACGAGCTTGAGTAAATTGAATGCTATTTTTTTCAATATAAGGCATATCTACGCCATTATTGTAGACTGCATCTTTTCTGAGGCTATCTGCAACGATTACAAAAATATGCTTTGGCTTTTCCAATGTGATTTATTATGAATTCTGCAAAAATATAAAAAAAGATTGAAGGCTATGCTAAAAAAATAAGCGAGATGAAATTTCACCTCGCTTATTTAGCTATTAATTAAACTTATGGACTTTTACAATCCTATTTTTATCCATTGTGTTCCGTCGGATACTATTTTCATAGAATTTCCAAAACTAGCACCTGCTCCATATCCAGCTCCTGAAACTGTGTTTCTAATAAATGTTTCTGTAATATCTGTTCCACCACCAATTGTCAAAACACTTGTAGATAAGTTTAAGTCAATATCATCCCCTTTACCCATATTTACTATTTGCAAAACTCTATCTTTATTTGAAGCTGCAGAAGGCAATGTAAGAGTATGAGAACCTGTAGGGCCTGTTCCTCTATAAATCAATATTTCATCATCAGCCAAAACAGTATAATTAGAAGTAAATACAACTACTTTTTCTTTTTTCAAAGTCGAGATTGAACGATGTCTTACTACACCAGCAGAATCTGTCATAATGCTATCGGTAGAAGCACCAGACTGCAAACCAGCCAAAGTCAATGTATTGGTAGCTGAAGTAGTAATAGTAGTAGGTCTATCCAATGTTCCGCCAAGCACAACGCTATCACCAGAAATACTTGTACCATTTCTAGCCATATTTTTGAAGGCTGCAATAGAAACACTATCGCCATTTTTACTCAATTTAATAATATTTCCACTCAAAGATAGCTTTTGGATTTCATTGGTAGAATCAATATCTAAATC
>CAZUUI010000111.1:0-6835 GCA_964622955.1 uncultured Chitinophagaceae bacterium
TCTTTTGTTTTGTATTCGCTTTACATAATTTATAAATTTTAGATTGCTCGTAACCCGTTCTTTAGTAAACAATTTATTTCTATTCAAAAATTGAAACAAGGATTGACAATTATAAATTAGCGAATATTCATCATTCAATTCATAATTACATTTGATAAGCAATATACGTGCTGTAGAGGCATAAAAAGAATCTTCATAGGTCACTTTCAATAGTTGTTTCATTGCGGCATCGTAGTCTTTTTTCTCAAAATAAAGTCGAGCATAATTGAAATTATATGAGTTTTTTTGATCATTTTCGGCTACCGTATGGTTATAATCTTCAATAAATTTTTCGGTCCATTCTAGTTTTTCCAATTGTAGGGCGCAGTATACTATATTTCGGAAATTTATAGACGTTAAATCGCCTTCTTTTTTATAAAATTGAAGACTAAATTCATTAATTTCAAACATGTGTGTCAAATATTCAGTCTTCCCCAAATTGATTTGTCGAATACAAAAGTTTTTTAAATAGGCCAGTAAGTTTATTAAATTATGTTCAAATTTTTTATAAACTTCTTGTTCCAAATTATTCTTTAATAACAAAAAGTCCGTTTCATTTTGGTTTTTTATTAACAAATAAATGGATGCGTAATGTTGAACCATTTCGTCAAATTCCTCTTTGTTTTCAATGATTTTTTCTATAGCATTTTCGTTAAAATCAAATTGTTCTTCCGTTTTATATTTAGCGCTAAAGCTCAACTCCGTGATTTTTGAACTTAAAATTTGAAAAGAATGTAATGCCGTTTGATTCTTCAAATTTTCTTTAAATGTTTTATAAATCAAATCACTTTCAGTAGGGAAATTTGAATTGATATAACTGAGTTTGGCATTTGAAAAATAAAAATCGTACATCATTTTGTCTTCAAAAGATTTGCTTTCAAAGTTGTTTTTCGATTTGAACAATGTTGTCAAACTTTTGTGCATTTTTCGTTCATTAAAATACTTATAAAGTATATTGATTTCGGCTAATGGAAAGTCGTCGATACTTTCTATTATTATATATTTTTCAATAATTTTTATCAATCTACTTTGATATACTCGATATTTGTTGTCGTTAAATACTTCCCCTTCAAATACGAACGAATACACTTCAAATTTGTCTAATTCATTATTTATTGACACTTTTTCGCTTAAATATTGATGAAGTCTTATCAGATGTTCACTTTGATTATAGACACTGCATTGAAGAATGGCAGCTATGTCATCTTTTTCATTTTTTGTAAAATGTATATATAATTCTTCTAATTTGGACAGTGAAAGGTTCATATATTTTTTTTAAATAATTCTTATACTAGCTACGTTAAATAAATAGAAATATTTTGTAATATTAATTTATATATTGATTTTACAAAATTAATATATTTATATTTAAAGTCTATTAAATATTGAATTTATGATATTTTTTTATATTATTACCTTTAATAAATGCTCGAAAATGTATCATTTTTTTAAATAAAAAAGTTTCATCTTTGTGTCAGAATTTAAGCAAAAAAGAAAAAGAAGTCAAAATTGTTAACTCTAAATTATTGATTATGAGATTATATATACATTTTTTAGTTGGATTAATACTAAGTTTTGGGGTTATAAATGCTCAAAATGGTACCCAGCCCGATAGTGCCCGAGTTATAGTTGGTTCGCAAGCAAATATTTCGGTAGATGTGCTATTGAATGATAATTTGAATGCTAATAAAGATTATGAATTGATTTCGGTATACAAATCTACTACAAGTACCAGTGTCAACATTAGTACCAATGGTAGTAAAGCACAATATCAAGATCCTCAAGGTACTACCAATAATGATACGTTTTTTTATGTAGTTCGTGACAAAAATACGATGACATTAGATACAAATTATGTTGTGGTGAGAAAATCAGATTTAATAGCCGATCTAAAACCTGGCGATGCCAATAATGATAATATTTGCAATAATTTGGATGTGTTGAATATTGGCGTGGCATATTCCCAAATAGGAATTTCACGTGAAGGTATTTTTAAATCTACAAATTGGGGCGTAGTAAAGGCTTTTAACTGGAATGGCAATTTTAGTTTTAACTATAAATTTGCAGATGCAAACGGAGATGGAGTAGTAGACAGTTTGGGCGATGTAGCTACGGTTTATAAAAATTATAATCAAACCATAAATATTCCTAGTCAATCCTACAGCCCTGTAGGTGGAAAATCTTTTGTATTGACCTGCGCAGATACTTTTAAAGTGTCTAATACGGATAAAGTATTTCAGATTCAAGTGGCATTAGGTGCTTCCAATGATAGAATTTTAAATTCGTATGGAATTGCTTTTACCGTTCAGTACGATACCAATTTTATGAAAGCTCAAAAAATTAAATTTACACCATCAAATTGGTTTATGAACAATACAAATGTCGTGCAGTTCAGCTACAATAATTCAAAATTGGGTGAATTAGATATTGCTATTTCTCAAAAAAATGGCATCAACAGTAGTGGTGGCGGCGAAATGGGAATTATTGAAATTGTAATTGAAGATGTACTGGGATTGATAGATGGAACCAAACCTAAATTCAATATTACAAAAGCACTTTTGGTGGATTCTAGTATGAACAAAGTGCCATTGACCCTGCCAGCAGCAGCCAAAGAAGTTGTCGTAAAAAAACTTACAAGCAAAATTATAAATTCTACTAAAAATAATAATATCAGAGCTTTTTATTCAAATCAAAATGTCGTAATCGAAGCATTAAACTTTGAAAATGAAATAGCAATTTATAATATTTTGGGTAAAGAAGTTTCCAAATTATACAGCGTAAGACCAGGACAAAAGTACAATGTTGATTTTAGCGAAATGAGCAGCGGAATTTATTTAATCAAATCAAACGATACAACAATAAAACTAATAAAACCTTAATTGTATTAAAAATTTTTTGCAAAACATTTTTTCATAGCCTTTGATTCGTCAGAGGCTATTTTTTGTAGTGTGCTATAGCATTTCTAACACTGCCGTGTTCTAGCAGCAACGCTCTTGCTTCCTCCAATGGAATCTGAATTTCATCTACTATCATTTTTGCGCCTCGTTCTACCAATTTTTTATTGGAAAGTTGCATATCTACCATTTTATTTCCCTTTACATGGCCTAGTTTTATCATTAGCGAAGTGCTAATCATATTCAGGATCAATTTCTGAGCCGTTCCCGCTTTGAGGCGAGTACTTCCTGTAATAAACTCTGGCCCCACTTCGGCTACAATAGGAAAATCGGCAAAAGGAAGCATCTCGGCCTTTTCGTTACAAGTAATACATGCCGTAGTTATGCCATTTTCTTTGCATTTCTTCATAGCGCCAATAACGTATGGCGTTCGTCCACTCGCCGCTATCCCTATCAAAACATCGTTTTGATTGATATGCCACGCCATAAGGTCGTTCCAGCCTTGCTCTTGATCATCTTCGGCACCTTCTACTGCCTTGCGAATAGCCGTGTCGCCACCAGCTATTATACCTATTACCTTTTCAAATGCCACTCCAAAAGTAGGCGGAAGTTCCGATGCATCTACCACACCCAATCTACCACTGGTTCCCGAACCAATATAGAACATTCTTCCTCCCGATTGCAATTTTGGCAATGCAAAAGTTACCATTTTTTCGATATCAGGAATACATTTTTCTACAGCCAATGCTACTTTTTTATCTTCTTGATTCATCCAAGAAAGGATATTTTCAAAACTCTCATTTTCTAAGTTTTGATACAAAGATTGAGATTCGGTAGTCAAATGATTTAGATTCATGCTAAGTCGAAATTTATGTGGAGCAAAGATAAGTCATTAAATTTTTTTTGTAACCAATTATCCATTTCTGTATCTAATTATAAAATTGAAGATTATGGAATTTAAAGAAATATTGTACTTGCTACCAAATATTGAAGTCAATGAAATGGAAATGTTGATTCAATTGACGGAAAATATGACCGAAGAACAAAAAATCAATTTTTTGCGATTGTATAGACTCGAACGCAAAGACCCAAATCTTGGTCTTGTTTTCACATTGTTTGGATTTTGTGGATTTGCAGGAATTCAGCGTTTTTATGTGAATGATATTGCCTTTGGTGTATTGTACTTGCTTACAGCTGGTTTTTGTTTTGTAGGAACGGTAATCGATATTATCAATTATAAAGATATAGTATTTCGATTCAATACTATTTTAGCCAAAAAAGTTTTCTTAAATGTAGTAAAATAATTTTTTCGTTGAATTTAATTTTTTGTGTATAGATTTGCCCTATAAATTTTAAAATAAAAAACTAGAAAAGGACCGTGGAAAATAGAGAAAATAATAGTGGCGTATATTCGCACAAGATTAGAGCAGGAAAAAGAAGAACGTATTTTTTTGATGTTCGTACTACCAAATTTGATGATTATTATGTAATCATTACAGAAAGCAAGAAAAAATTTGATCAAGAAGGCTATGAAAAACACAAAATTTTCTTGTACAAAGAGGATTTTAATAAATTTTTGAAAGGATTGACTCAAGTAATAGACCATGTAAAAACAGAGTTGATGCCCGATTTTGATTTTGATGCATTCAACCATGATAATGAATTTGAGGGCGAAGGCGATCATAGTTCAGAAGATTAATATTACAATTAAAAATATTTCAAAAGCATCTAAGCAATTAGGTGCTTTTTTTATTATTACCAAATAATAAATTAGTTTTTTACACTTTTTGATTACATTTGTAAATTGTATCGGTTCATAATATGATAAAACAGGATTCTATTCAGAGAGTATTGGATACCGCTAGGGTAGAAGAGGTGCTTTCGGACTATATTCACATGAAAAAAAGAGGTGCCAATTATATGGCCAACTGTCCTTTTCATGATGAAAAGACACCTTCTTTTGTCATCTCGCCATCCAAAGGTATATACAAATGTTTTGGTTGTGGCCAATCGGGAAATGCAGTCTCCTTTTTGATAAATCATGAGAAAATGAATTTTTCAGAATCTATTCGTTATCTCGCCAATAAATACTCTATTCAGTTAGAAGAAACCGAACAAACCAAAGAGGAAATCGTCCTCAATACCACCCGTGAGTCGCTCATGATTATCAACGAATATGCCTGCAAGCATTTTGAAGCCAATCTGCACGAACATGAAGAAGGCAAAATGATAGGACTTTCTTATTTCAAAGAGCGTGGACTTTCGCAAGAAACCATACAAGCTTTTAGATTAGGGTATTGCATCAATGATTGGGAATATTTCTCAAACGATGCACTCAAAAAAGGATACAACAAAGAATTTTTGGTCAAATTGGGCTTGTCAAAAGAAAATGAACAAGGCGGATTGCGAGATTTTTTCAAAGGCAGAATTACATTCCCCATTCAAAATACATCAGGCCGTGTCATTGGTTTTGGTGCAAGAACTTTGAAAAAAGAAGATAAAACCGCTAAATATCTAAACAGTCCCGAAAACGAAGTGTACAACAAAAGTAGAGTTCTCTACGGACTTTATACCGCCAAAAATGCTATTCCAAAAGAAAATTATTGTATTTTGGTGGAAGGTTATATGGATGTGATTTCACTTTATCAAGCTAATATTCATAATGTAGTAGCGTCTTCGGGTACATCGCTGACTCAAGATCAGGTTAGATTGATTAGACGATTTACCGAAAATTTGACTATTCTATACGATGGCGATTCGGCAGGTATCAAAGCCGCTCTCCGTGGAATAGAAATTGGAATTGAAAATGGACTGAATCTCAAAATTGTACTTTTGCCTACCTCGCATGACCCCGATTCGTATGTCAATGAATTTGGAGGTGAAAAACTCAAAGAATATATACTCGAAAATGCCAAAGACATCGTTACCTTCAAGGCATACTTGTTCAAGGAAGAAGCAGGAAACGACCCTGTCAAAAAAGCTGAATTGGTGCGAGAAATTATCAAAACCATCAGTCTGGTAAAAGATAATATCAAACGAAGCTATTATCTCAAGGAATGTGCTATGCTTATGGGCATAGAAGAGGAATTGCTGGCGCGCGAAACGCAAAAAATGATTGTAGGCAAAATAGCCGAAGAGAAAAAATCGAAAGCAAAAGAGGAAATTCCATCGTTTGAGGAAATGGATACCTACGAAGATATTTCCAAAGAGCAAGACGTAAAAAATTTATCCAAATATCCGTCCAAGTCCATTATGACGGAGATAGAACTCTGTAGAGTACTCATAGAATATGGTGATAAAGTATTTTCCGATTCTGAAAACCCTTTTGATACCGAAAGCAAAATTCTAGTGCTACAACATGTATTTGAAAATGAATTGGAAGATTATGCCTTTGAATCTGAAGTCTGCGAAAAAGTATTCCATCTGCTAAAAACCAATTATTTAGAAGGAAATGTAATGCCCTTTAGGTTCTATGCCACGCATGCCGATGCCGATATTTCGCAATTTACTATCAAATATTGCTATCAATATCAAGATGAACTCTTAGCCAACTGGGGCAGCAAAAATGAACACGTCAAAATCTCCAATTATGGCGACCATTTCAAGAAAGAAGTAGGTGATACCATTAAATTGGTTCGTATTTCCAATCTTGAAAAATTGAGCAGACAAATCATTGAAATTTGTAAAAATGAAATGGAAGGTAATACGCTCAACGATATCGCTTTCAAACATCTTGAAATTCAGAAAGTTTTTTTGCAACGGATCAAAGATGAAAGTGCACACCTACAAAATGTATTTAGAAATATTTAAAAAGTAATTTTAAATTAACTTTTATTCAAAAATTACTTTTTTCTATTGCGAAATAAAATTAAAATTTTAATTTTGTGACTTATTAAAAAAAC
>CAZUUI010000112.1:0-6530 GCA_964622955.1 uncultured Chitinophagaceae bacterium
TGCCCACGCCCATGTATCTTGAACATAACAATAATCAGCATAAAAAGAAAGTAGATCTAATGGCCAATCCCCAGTTTGATACAGGAAATCACAAACCTTCACAAATCTTAAAAATCTCTAAAAATTCAAAAATTTGGATTCGTAAATAAAAAAAAGGTTACTTTTGCGCCTCAATTTTTAAAACAAACTTAACTTAAAATGAAAAAAATCGTATTACTTTTCAGTATTGGAACAATGTCTTTAGCTTCTTTTGCACAAGGGAGTTTCAATGCAATTAAAACATCTCAAAGAGCAGGAATAATGTCTACATTATTAAACCCTGCAGAAATGGCTGGTATGCCACAAAAGGTTGATATTCATTTGTTTGGAATGGATCTTAATGTAAATAATAGTTTGGTGAGCTTGTCTACAAGCAATACAAGCAAATTTGACAATCCAAAAGAATTGTTTTTCGGAAATAAAACAGATGGTAAGCCTTTTAATGCTGCAATTGGAGTAGATGTTTTAGGCCCAGGTGTAGCCTATGCTGTCAACAAAAAAACTACTTTTGGCTTGATGACTCGTGCAAGAGTTATGTTTACGATGAACGATATTGACTTAAATTTAGGAAAATCTTTATTGAACACAAGTGTAACAGATATAGCAAGTGGTTATAAAATTAATACAAACAATCAATCTTTTTCTACCTTAAACTGGTTTGAAATTGGTGCAAGTGGTGCTACTTCGTTGCTAAACAATGATAGACATTCTTTGAAAATTGGAGGAACGGTAAAAGCTATTTTCTCTGGTTTTTATGCTAATACCTATTTGAGTCAAGCTAATATGAATGTAAGAGTTGATTCTGCTAATAAAAAAGCGTATTTGACTGGTACAGGTACATTAGGAATGACTTATACCAATCCAAATATTAGTGATATTGCAGGAAATATTATGGGGAGTCCTTCTGGATTTGGTGTAGATGCAGGTATTTCATATCAATATAAAAACGTAAAAACGGGAAAATATATTGTAAGAGCGGGTGTGGCATTGAATGATATAGGATTTACTAAATTTACGGTAGATCAAAAAAACAACAAAGAATATGTAGTTACAGCTAATAATGTAGATGTTTCTAAATATATTTCAAGCGATTTGGACAAAGTACAAAGCGAATTGAAGGCAAATGGTATCATTCAAGAAGTAAATAAAACAGAAACTGAAATTGAAGTTAAATTACCAATGGCTATAAATGTGTATGCAGATGTAAATGTTTGGAAACCATTTTTCGTAACTTTGCAAATGCAACAAAGAGCTTCAAGTAGCGATAATCCAAGAAACCTTTTGGCTAATAATTATTTTGCGATTACACCAAGAATCGTATCTAGATTTATCGAAATTTATACACCATTTACATTTACAGAAAATGCTGGAAATATGATTGGTGCAGGTATGAAAGTAGGTCCTTTGTATTTTGGTTCTAGCTCTATTCTTTCTGCTATCGCTAGTGAATCAAAACAAGTTGATTTCCATTTTGGAATTAGAATAGGATTTGGAAAAAATAAATAATCAACACACTCAATATTAAATATCTAAACCGCAATGAAAATTGCGGTTTTTTTATGCTTAATAGTTTGTATATTTGTCAAAAATAAAACAATGAATTTTAAAGAATTTATAGCGCAAGCCATTTTGGAAGATACGCAAGATCCTTATGGTATAATTCCCACGGGAGATCATAGTGCCAATAGTTGTGTACCTGCAGATGATATTAAAAAAGCTAAATTAATAGTAAAAGATAATGGCATCCTTGCGGGAGGAGATGTAGCGTTAGAAATTTTTCATCAAATTGACCCTGCACTTAAAGTAGAGCTTTTTATCAAAGATGGTGCTACTGTTTCGAAAGGAGATATAGCCTTTGTTGTGGAGGGAAATACGCGTTCAATATTGCTTTCCGAGCGTTTGGTGCTCAATACAATGCAACGAATGAGCGGAATTGCTACCAAAACAAATGAATTTGTGAAATTGATAAGTCATACTGCTTGTAAAGTTTTGGATACCCGAAAAACAACTCCTAATTATCGTTATTTTGAAAAATTAGCGGTAAAAATTGGTGGTGGAACCAATCACCGTTTTGGGTTATACGATATGATAATGCTCAAGGATAATCACGTGGACTACTGTGGCGGAATTGCGGAAGCCATCAATAGAGCGGTAGCTTATAAAGCTAAAATGAATATGCAACAAGTGCCTATTGAGGTAGAAACCCGAAATTTAGATGAAGTAAAACAAGTCATAGAAACAGGCAATGTTCAACGCATTATGCTCGATAATTTTTCGGTAGAAGCTTGTCGTGAAGCAGTAGCTTTTGTAGCTAATCGAATGCCTCTTGAGGCTAGTGGTGGTATTACATTGGATACCATAAAAGATTATGCGGAAACAGGTGTGGATTTTGTATCGGTAGGAAGCCTTACGTATTCATACAAAAGCTTGGATTTGAGTTTGAAAGCTTTCTAATACTTTTTTATTAAAGTATTTGTTTTTGAATAATTTCAATAGCGTTTTTAGTTCTCAAATCTCCAATGCCGTTGACTATTTTATAGTTTTTTCCAAATTCCATCAATTCCTTTTTGAATAACTGAAACAGCTCGATTCGGTCGTTTGGATTTTCACGCAAAGGATCTTCCTGCCAAGGCAAATCGATATCGGTCAATACATAAAGACTATAGTCCGATTTTTTTATATTTTCTATTATCCAATTGGGTACGTTCCAATTTTTATATTCTAGCCATATTTTAATGGTGATCAGTTCGGTATCGCAAAAAATAAAATTCGCATTTGGATTTTTTTGCAAAAAGTTTTGCTCTGTTTTGAGTTGAAGCGCCGCAATATTAAGAACATCTTGATATTGATAATTAGTTCCTATCTCCACCAAGTACTCTCGTGCCATTTCAGGAACAAAAGGTGCATTGAAATAGCTGGCCAAGGCAATCGTTAATTGGCTTTTACCTGTGGACTCAGGCCCTAAAATGGCTATTTTATTTAGCATTGAATATTTTATATAAACTATATCAGCAAAAGTAATCTAAAAAATAGAATCGTAATGGCAAATAATTGTGAATTTTCTAAAAATCATAGATAGAGAAAATGAATGAGGTTTTGAACCCAACTATTTTTGAATAATTATACGTTTAATCTAAATTTAATCCCCCATTCATCAAAATTGAGATATTTTTGCAGGGAATAAATACATATAAATTTTGAGTTATCACAAATATATTGCCAAGACCTTTGCAGGATTAGAGCCTGTATTGGAAAAAGAATTACAAGAAATAGGTATAGAAGACTGTACCATTTTGAAACGAAGCGTAGCGTTTGAATGCAGTTTTGACCATTTAATGTTGGCGAATATGAGCCTTCGCACTGCCATTCGTATCTATCGTCCGCTATTTGAATTTGAAGTGAAAGACGAAGAAGATTTGTATCAAAATATATTGAAATTCAACTGGGAAGAATGGCTCACGCTAGATAATACCTTTGCTATAGAAAGTATTGTGAATTCAAAGCAGTTTGTAAACTCTCATTTTATTAGTCTTAAATCAAAAGACGCAATTGTAGATCATTTTTATTTCAAATACAAAAAACGTCCCAATGTAGATATCAAAGAACCTCATTTTAGAATTCAAGTTCATATTTCTAGTTTGAACAAATGTACCATTTCGGTGGATACATCGGGCGAGGCTTTGTACAAAAGAGGATATAAAAATAGACAAACCGAGGCTTCTATCAATGAATGCTTGGCTTCGGGGATGATTTTGATGTCAAACTGGGATAGAAAAAAAGATTTTTATGACCCTATGTGTGGTTCGGGAACTATTTTTATTGAGGCGGCTATGATTGCTAGCAATTATCCCCCCAATCTAAAACGCAAAAAATGGGGATTTTTTCATTTCAAAGAATTTGAAAAAGCCAAATTCGAAAAATTGCGTACGATTCTCGAAAGTCAAATTCAAGTTTCAGAAGTCAATTTTTACGTAAATGATTTGGCGGGAAAATCTTTGGATATTGCCAAAATGAATTATTACGATGCCAATATTGATTTGCCATATATTTATTTTTCAAAAGAAAATTTCTTTGAACTCCAACCCAAGTCCAAAGAGGGAATTATGATCATCAATCCGCCATACAACGAGCGTATTGAACTCAACAATGAGGATTTGTGGTACAAAGATTTGGGCGATATTTTCAAAAATTTCTACAAAGGATTTGATATTTGGCTAATTTCTTCCAATAAAAGTGCCCTCCGCAAGATAGGGCTCAAAGACAGCACCCGATTCCAGCTTATGAATGGCGGACTCAACTGCGAATATTGTCATTACGAAATTTTTTAGATTATGAGCGCACCCATTAGTACTATTTTTTTTGATATGGATGGGGTTTTGATTCACTCCGAACCTTTTTGGCAAATAGCCGAGGCGGAGGTTTTTCAGCGTGAATTTGGAATTGCTCTCAGTTCCAAAGATACTACCGCCAGCACTGGGCTCAAAACTACGGAAGTAGTTGCTTTGCACGCGAAAATGTACAATTTGGGAAATCTATCCTTGGATCATTATGGGCATCTGATAGAAAAAAAAGTGATAGAACAAGTCTTTGAAAAAGGCGAGGCTATGACAGGACTCTATGAATTGGTAGATTTTGTAAAGGAAAAGGAAATGGGACGCTATTTGGTTACTTCATCCTCGCATTATGTGCTTGAAAATGTCCTAAAATTCTTAAAACTAGAAGATTTTTTTGAAGCTTGTTTTTCGGCTTATGACGAAGAATGGGGAAAACCCAATCCTGCGGTGTATCTTTCCGCAATGTCTTATGCACAAGTGCCCAAAGAAACTATTCTGGTAATAGAGGATAGCTTCAACGGCGTAAAAGCTGCTCGTGCCGCTGGGCTCAAGGTATGGTCGCTTCCCGAAACCCACAATAGACAACATCCATTTTTTGCATCGGAATGCGAATTTATTTGCAATAATCATATAGAAATAAAACAAAAACTCGAATCTTTACTTTCAGATTAACCCATAAAATATGAACGCTACCATTATTACGATAGGCGATGAGCTTTTGATAGGTCAAACCATTGATACCAACTCCGCTTTTATTGCTCGTCAGTTCAATAAAATAGGCGTATCTATACGCCAGCGAATGGCTATAGCCGATGATGCTTCGGAGATTGTTCGTTGGTTAGAATTTGGACTCAAAGATTCTGATATTATTGTGTTTACAGGCGGATTAGGACCTACCAAAGATGATATTACCAAAAAAACATTTGCGAAATATTTTGGGGTAGGAATGAAGCGAGATGAAGAGACCTACAAGCACGTAAAACATATTTTTGAAAGCCGAAATCGTCCTTTTTTGGAGATAAACGAACAACAGGCTGAAATCCCTGCCAACGGCGAAGTTTTGTTCAACAATATGGGAACCGCACCCGGTATGTGGTTTGAAATAGATGGAAAAATAGTGGTGTCTTTGCCTGGCGTTCCTTTTGAAATGGAGTTTTTGATGACCGAGCGTGTTATCCCCAAGATTTTTGCAAAACAATACGCCACACCTTTGTATCATCGACATATTCAAACGGCGAGTATGGGAGAGAGCTTTCTCGCTACCAAGATAGAAGCTATTGAAAATGAACTACCTGCAAATGTTAAATTGGCGTATTTGCCGTCTACATTTAGGGTCAATCTTCGATTGAGTGGGCACGAAAACGACAAGGCCTTGATAGACAGCTATTTTGAAAAGATAAAAGATACTCTTACTGATTATATTTATGGATATACGGAGCAGAGCGTTTTTGAGCATTTGTTTCACAAGCTTAAACAAAAAAATGCGACAATCTCTTTTGCCGAGAGCTGTACAGGCGGTTTTTTGGCAGATGCACTCACCGAATTTTCGGGGTCATCCGATATCTTCAAAGGCTCGTATGTAGTGTATTCCGATGCTTGGAAAGCGCAAATATTGGGCGTAGACCCTCAAATAATAGAAAAACACAGCGTGTACAGCCCCGAATGTGTCACCGATATGCACCGCGCCTTGCTCGAAAAATCAGGTGCCGACTTTGCCATCGCTACCAGTGGCATTGTGGAGCCTTCTGCCAATAGCAAAAAAGTAGAAGCCTATATTGCGGTGGGCAACAAAGAACGCCTGCTTGTGAAGAAACTAGACCTCATCTACAACCGCTCAAAGAATAAGGAAGCCATAGCCGTTAGCGCTTGCTTTTATCTTTTGAAAGAGTTTTTGGCAGACTAATTTTTTTTATTTTGAATTGAATTTTATTTGAATATTAACTAAAATTGGCAAGTTAATTTATTGTAAATTTTATAAATAATTTTTCTATTTTAAACATTCTGAGATACATAGATTTTAAAAGGGTTTGATTTTTATTTTGGATCATGAAACTGAAAAAATCATTCAATACAGCAAGAAGCTCATGTGTGCTGAGACAGGTATTTCTTATGAAGAGCCATCGCCCAATAGTTTTTCTTTTAACTCTCCCTATGGTG
>CAZUUI010000112.1:6540-6809 GCA_964622955.1 uncultured Chitinophagaceae bacterium
CTTTTTTTCAAGATTTTTTTAATTTAATTTAAATTTTTTTTAAAAAAATTAACATTTTGTAACATTTGTTTTGTATGTTTGCCTAAAATTTTTTTCACAAAAAAATGTTAATATATGAAGAATGTATATTTTTTAGTTCGATTAAAGAAAGTTTTTGTTATTCTCTTTTTTTTAAGTTTTTTTCAAAAAGTTTTAAAAGCTCAATATCCATGGGATGGCCAGTTTGATGTGTCATACAATCCATGTGATGGATCTTTTAATTTTACAAT
>CAZUUI010000113.1:0-282 GCA_964622955.1 uncultured Chitinophagaceae bacterium
ATTTTATAAGCATTGGCTACATCATAATCTCCAATTTTGGTGCGAGTCAATGCGTGAAGATAAGCACCCGAATTGAGTTTTTTGCCAATATCATTGGCCAGCGAACGGATATAAGTACCTTTGCTACACGATACTTCTATAGTCAATATCTGATTTTCATATCCCTGAAAATCAATATTATAAATCTCAATTTCTTTGGACTTAACTTCCACTTCAATACCTTTTCGTGCCTTCAAATAAATAGGTTTTCCACCTTGTTTTATAGCGGAAAATACGGGCGGA
>CAZUUI010000113.1:401-6761 GCA_964622955.1 uncultured Chitinophagaceae bacterium
AGTTTCATCAATTTCAGTCTCTCTATCAAAAGAAGGTCGCGTAGCACCTATAAAAATTTGAGCCACGTACGTCTTTTTTTGAATTTGTATGGATTCAATCGTTTTGGTATATTTTTGAGTACAAATAATCAAAAGTCCATCTGCCAATGGGTCCAACGTACCTGCGTGTCCTATTTTCAACTTAGGTTGCATTTTCCTAAAGTGCGATTTGATTTTATTCACCGCATCAAAAGAAGTCCAAGTCAATGGTTTATCTACCAATAAAACGCACCCCGAAGCGATTTGCTCTCTTATATTCAACATCAAAATTATTTAAAAAATGTATAGCTTATCAATAAGCAAATTCCCAACACAATTCGATAATACCCCCACAGTTTGAAACCATATTTTTTTATCATTTCGATAAAAAATTTAATAGCAAATACCGCCACTACAAAAGCAATTACATTGCCTAGAACAAACATAATAGTATGCTGCGAATTCGATAGAATCATTTCATATCCCTTCATTTCCAATCCATTAACATCCCATTTTTTTAACAAAACGGAATAGGTTGTAACCGCCAACATAGTAGGAACTGCTAAGAAAAATGAAAATTCTGCCGCAGTTTCACGATTCAATTTTTGTTGCATACCTCCTATAATAGATGCAGCCGCTCTACTCGTTCCTGGCATCATAGCTAGACATTGCCAAAATCCAATAGTGACAGCCTTTTTGATACTTATCTGAGATTCTTCCGTAATTTCTGGATTTTTGAAAAAATTATCGATAAACAATAAGATTACACCTCCCAAAACGAGTACAATGGCAATTGGAATAGGTTTTTCTAAAACTGCCTCAATAGCATCGTCAAACAAATACCCTAAAACCAATGCAGGTAATACCGCAAAAGCTAATTTGATATAAAAATCGAGTTTTGAGAAATCAAAGAATTTTTTCCAATACACAAAAACTACTGCTAAAATTGCACCAAACTGTATGGATACTTGATACATTTTTACAAAACTATCCTCTTGTATTCCAAAAAAAGTACTGGTAAATATCATGTGCGCCGTTGAGGATATAGGAAGATACTCTGTCAATCCTTCAATGATTGCAATGATTATTGCCTGAAAAAGACTCATAAAAAAATTATTTTTTTATCTTCAAAATTGCAAAAACTTCTACTACAAAGCCTGCAATTATAACGATAGGAGCTAAAACAATGCGTCTAAACGAATAAATTTCTTCTGTAGGATAAGCTGCTTTAGGGTCGGCATTATTGCCTCCCATCATCAAGCCATACCCAATTAAAATTAATACCAAACCTGCCAACATCATTTTGTAATTGATATCGCCAAATAATAAAGGCATTCTATTTGATTGAATAGCATTTACTTTTTCTTCTGTTGCTGTTACCGTTGGTTTTGGTTTTTCCTTTGCCATATTTTTTATAATTTACTTTTTTATTAATATAATGAATCTAATTTTGTTCTTAAATACTTATGCACCGCAAAAACAGTGCTAATCGATGAAATGATAATCCCTAATAGTATCAACCCAAAGAAAACTATGACTAAATATTTAATTTCGTGCATAATATCTATCAATTCGGAATATTTGCTTATCAAATACAACACCAATACCAAAACAATGAAAGACATAATAGCACTTACAATTCCATTGAGTATAGAACGCCAAATATAAGGTTTTATGATAAACCATCTTGTAGCGCCTACCAATTGCATACTTTTAATCAAAAATCTATCGGAAAACATTGCTAAACGAATGGTGCTATCGATTAATACAACTGCAATTAACAACAAGAAAATAGTCAAAGCCCCAATGAAAAATGAAATTTTTCTAAGATTTTTGTCAAGAGATTGTGAAATTACTTTTGGGTAAGAAACATCCCTTACAAGCGATTCCATCAATAAATTTTTCTTAATCTTTTCAATATTTTGTTGATTGAAATAATCCGATTTCAAATTCACATCCAAGGCGTTATACAAAGGATTGTAGCCTATAATTTGTATAAAATCTTCTTTAATATCATTTTTTAATTTTAAAGCAGCTTCTTCTTTCGATACATAATTTATTTTTCGAACTTCTTCATACGTCTTGAGTTTAGCTATAATTTCATTATATTCTTGAGGAGTGGCATCTGCCAATTCTACATGAACAGAAACACTTTCTTTGAGCACATCACTTGTATTTTTGGCAATGATGATAAATAAGCCTAAAAATCCGGTTAAAAACAATACTGTTGAAATACTAAAGATTGAATTCCAATAAGATATTTTATTTTTTTTAATACTTTTTCCTTTCATATATTTTAATCAAAGGCTTTTCCGCCTGCATTTGTTATTTGAATTAATTTTTCGTATTGATCTGCACTTATATCGTTGTAGAAAAACAATGATGGATCAATTTTAGTTTCTAAATATTCAACTTCATAATGTAAATGAGGGCCAACAGATGCGCCAGTACTACCTACGGCACCTATTTTTTGTCCTCTTTGTACTTTTGTACCTACAGATACGGCAAAGGATGATAAATGGGCATATCTAGACTTATACCCGTATCCATGATTTATGACAATTTCTTTTCCATAACCTCTTCCATAACTAGCTTTTTCTACAATTCCATCACCTGAAGCAACAATTTCAGTACCTGTTGGTGCTGTAAAATCTACTCCAGTATGCAACTTGGGTATTCTATAAATTGGATGTATACGCCATCCAAAACCTGAAGAAATTCTATTTAAATCTTGATTCGAAATAGGTTGAATAGATGGAATAGACTTTATCATCTCATCTTTTTTCGCTACAAGAGTTACTAATTCATTGTATGATCTAGTTTGAATTTTCATTTTATTTCTTATAACATTCAGTTTTCCCAAAATATCCGCTATTACTTCAAGATTAGAATTCTCTTTATACTTATAATTTGTATTATCAAACTCAGCTATTTTCCATATATCATCAGAAATTGGATCGCGTTGATAAATAGAACGATATAAATTTTCATCTCTTTTTCTAAGAGTATATAAGTCTTTATCTACAAGAATAAGATGATTTTCCAAGATTACATATTGTTTTTTCAATAATGTAATTTGTTTTTTCAATTCTATCTCTTTGGGAGATGGGAATATTTTGTGAGAAATCATAATCATAGCAAAACCAAATACAGCAACACCACTCAAAACCATCAATATATAAATCAGTTTTGACTTCCAAGAAATTTTCTTTTGCTCAAAAGTGAGCGTAGAAGGATTAAAAATTAAAGTGGGCTTTTTTTTGGCCATAAATTATAATTTGATTCAATAAAATCAAAAGATACAAAGTAAATACATTTTATGCAAAAGTACCTAAAAAAATGAATATTTTTGGATTTGAAAATAAAAAATTAAAAAGAAAACAACTAAATTTAAAAATTTATACACCCATCCAATAGACAATAACTATTTTTACAGCCAAAATTATAGTTTACATCAATGAATATTCAACAATTAGAGTATATTATAGCAGTAGATCAATTCAAACATTTTAGCAAAGCTGCACAACATTGCAACATTACACAAGCGACACTCAGTATGATGATAAAAAAGCTTGAAGAAGAATTAAATGTGATAATATTTGATAGAAAAACAACCCCCATTATGACAACGGAATTGGGTAGAGAAATTATTGACGAAGCTAAGAAAACGGTTTTTCATTCTAGAGAAATTGTGGCATTAGCAAAATCCAAAGAGCATAAAATTGAAGGCAAATTAAAAATGGGAATCATCCCTACGATTGCTAACTCTTTATTGCCGAAAATTCTATTTCCTATTATTGAAAAATATCCGTTTCTAGAATTAGAATTATCTGAAATTACAACTCAAAATATAATACGTCAACTAAAAGAAGGTACTATAGATACAGGAATTTTATCCACACCACTTCACGACAATGAAATTGAAGAATCGATATTATACTACGAAACACTAATGGTTTATGGAAATACAAATAAAAATAAAAAATTTATTTTGCCAGAAGAACTAAGATCTTACCCAATTTGGATGTTAGAAGAAGGTCATTGTATGAGAGACCAAGTCATACAGCTTTGTCAAATTAACAAAACAAATGCCTTACCAAATAATTTAAAATTTCAAGCAAATTCTTTCGAAACAATACTTAATATGGTTGATATTTTGGGTGGGTTAACATTTATTCCAGAACTCTATTACGAAACTTTATCTAAAGAACGAAAAGATAAAGTTGTTGAATTCAAAGCGCCAATTCCCGTAAGAGAAATCAGTATGGTATATTATAGGCCTTTTGCAAAACTCAGAATTATAGACCAATTATGCAACGATATAAAGGAAATAATTGATCAAAATTTGCGATCCAATTCCTTCAAAAAAAGCGAATTAGTTATTTTAGAATTTTAAATAATGATTTTATATTAGCCTTTTAAAAAATAATAAAGTACTTTTGCATTTTAAATGAAGCCTTCATCATATAGGCAATCTCTCATTTTGACTTTTTTTAATCAAAATAAATCATTTAAAAAATGGAAAATAAAGAAGATATCATCAAAAACTGGTTGCCACGATACACCGGTAGAAAATTAGAAGATTTTGGAGAATATATACTTATGACCAATTTTATTGGCTATGTAGAATATTTTGCAAATTTGTATCAAGTAGAAATCATGGGAAAAGATAAAGCCATGCAAACAGCTACTCATGGAAAAATTACTATGATAAATTTTGGGATGGGAAGTCCCAATGCGGCTACAGTAATGGACTTACTCAAAGCTATTGAACCTAAAGCATGTCTTTTTTTGGGTAAATGCGGTGGGCTTAAAAGTAAATTCAACTTAGGTGATTTGATTTTACCAATAGCAGCAGTAAGAGGTGAAGGTACTTCAAATGACTATTTCCCTTCCGAATTACCAGCTCTTCCTGCATTTGCTTTACAAAAAGCCATTTCTACAGCTATTAGAGATAATGATTTGGACTATTGGACAGGAACAGTATACACGACCAATAGAAGAGTTTGGGAACATGATTTAGAATTTAAAGAATATCTAAAAAAACTTCGTGTAGAAGCAATCGACATGGAAACAGCTACTATATTTACAGTTGGGCATTACAACAAGATAAGAACTGGAGCCTTATTACTTGTAAGTGATAGACCCATGGAACCCGATGGTGTGAAAACCGAAAAAAGTGACACTGTTGTTACAAAAAACTTTGTAGAAACTCATATAAAGATCGGAATAGATTCTTTAAACCATCTAATTAACAATGGACTTACGATAAAACATCTCAAGTTTTAATTCAACAAAAAAACCTCCATTATGGAGGTTTTTTTTTATAATTTTAAAGTAAAAATATATCGCCTTACAAAATTTTCAAATTTAGAGACTGTAAAATAAAATTTATAAATTAATTTTTACATATTTCATTCTATAATGATTAAAGTAATTTAACTTTAATTTTTATATATCATTTCAACTCAATTTGTATAATAAGGAGAAATCATAATATAAACCACTACTCCTGTAATTGCAACATACAACCATATAGGAAAAACGATCTTAGCTATTTTTCTGTGTTTTTGAACTTGATTTGTTAAACCTAAAAATAATGTCCAAAGGATAAAAGGAAAACTAACAGCCGCAAGAACTATATGAGTAAATAATATAAATAAATATATATATTTTATTATACCTTCATCACCATATTTTGTATTTTCTGAAACTAGGTGATAAAATACATAATTCAATAAAAATAATAATGAAAAAAAACTTGCATTATATACCATAAATTGATGCATTTTAATATTCTTATTTTTAACAAAATAAAATGCAAATACCAATGAAACTGATACGATTGAATTAAATATTGCATTATATAATGGTAATGAACTTATATCAAAAGTAGGAAAGCTATCTTTAAATACAATAACAAAACCTTTGAAAAAATACATAAACGTTACCAAACCTATTACAATAAAGGTTACTACTCCTACTAAAACTTTTGCTAATTTATCATTCATAACATCTAATTTATTTTTTTCTATTTTTCTTTTTTTCTTTTAATTCCTTTTCACTTAATAATAAAACTATGTCATGCATCATTTTGTTCACCTCTAGACTGTCTGTTCCCATATAATAACCTCTAATATTTCTATTCCAATCTACTAATACAAAACGTTCACTATGTAAAAAACCAATATCACTATCTTCTTTGTCTACAGGTATTTTTAATCCATTTCTACCAAAATTAAATACATCTTGTTGATCAGCCCTTAAAAAAAACCATTTACTTAAATCAGCGTTATGTTTATTAGCATAATTAGTTAATGAAGATAAACTATCTCTTTCTGG
>CAZUUI010000114.1:0-716 GCA_964622955.1 uncultured Chitinophagaceae bacterium
GATTTATTGATCTTCAAAGCTGCCATTGAATTGCTCCAAGAACGAGGCAATACAAAGCTGATACAGGAAGTCTATCAAAATTGCTTGGCGGAAAATCAAAAACCATTGGCAGAAATCCAAAATAAAGTTAAGGACTTTTATGCGCCTTTTACCGAAGAAGAACTCAGCCGCAAAGCCGCAGAAATCGTTAAACCCGATGATATAGATTTTGAAGTAGACCTGATTTTTCAATCCCTTGAAAATCTTCAGATTGCTTGCCCCAATGATAGAGGCGACTGGTATTTTAGTGGCGACTACGCTACACCTGGAGGCAACAAAGTAGCCAATCAAGCATTCATCAATTTTGTAGAGAAAAAAACAGGAAGAGCGTATTAGTATTTATCTAAATTAAATCCCTAAACTCCCCATAATTGTAGCCTTTGCTCATAAGGTAGCGAATGAGTTTTTGTTTGGCTTGAGCGGGTTCATTTTTCGCGAGGAGTTCTTGTCGTTTTTTGGTTATCAGTTTTTCCATATTTTCGATGTAGATAGTGGCTTCTATATCTTTGAGATGTTCCTGAATGAGTTTTGGATCTATCCGCTTGGCATAGAGAGCGGCTTTAATTTTGTTTATGCCGTCTTTTTTTAGATTTACTTTTGATTTGATAAAAAGGGCGACAAAACGATTTTCATCCAAAAATTGATGCGATTTTAAATGTGCAATAATTTCATTTCGT
>CAZUUI010000114.1:726-6760 GCA_964622955.1 uncultured Chitinophagaceae bacterium
CGTTCGGATTCATCTAAATCGTATACATCCATTTTTTTGGCTACATCATAGATACAACGCTCTTGATAGGAGCAATAATACTCCATTTTTAGTTTGAGACTGTCTATTGAGATGTGTTTTTTGGGTGTCATTTGAGTACAAACTTAAAAATAATTTAATTTTAAGCAATACTTATTAATTTTGCTACATAAAAAATATACAAAATGTACACAAAAAGTCTTTTATTTATTGGAGTTTTGATATCGCTTTTGGCCTGTAATAATAAAAAGACCGAAGAAACAGAGCTTCCCAAAAATCCTATTGATAGACAAATCAAGCTTTTGTCGGATAGTATTTTTGAAAGTCCCAAAAATGCTCGTTTGTATTTTGAGCGTGCCAATCTTTATTGGAAAAAAGATGAAATGGAATTTGCTTTAAATGATTTTTACAAAACGGTGACTTACGATAGTACTAATTCAGATTATTACTCGGTTGTAGCCGATTTTATGGTACAGAATGGAAACTTGGATCGTGGTATTTTATCTATGGACAAAGCCATTCAGTTTCGCCCAAAAGAACCTAAATTTTATGTAAAATTGGGAAAGATGTATTTGTACAAAAAAGACTATCAAAATGCATTGAATTATTTGAATGATGCGTTGAAATTGGATGCCATAAGTCCAGAAGCTTATTTTTATAAAGGATATATTTACAAAGAGTTGAAGCAAAATGACAAGGCAATATCTAATTTTACCACCGCTACCGAACAAGATCCTACGTGGTATGAACCTTTTGAGCAAATTGGACTTATTTACGCAGCACAAAAAAATGATTTGGCCATCAAATTTTTTGATAATGCGGCTAATGCCGACAATAGAAATGCAAGTCCAAGACTAGAAAAAGCATATTATTACAAAAGTACCAATCGTATAAATGATGCCGAAAAAACGTATGAGGCTGTTGTAGTTGATTTTCCACAAAATGCAGATGCTATATACAGTCTAGGTGTGATTAATTGGGAGAAAAAGGTGTATGACAAAGCCTTGAAACAGTTGGAGATTTGTATAAAAATTGAGCCCACTTATGCTGCAGCGTATTATGTAATGGGAAAAATTTACAAAGCCCAAAATAATAAAACAAAAGCCAAAGAAGCATTTAAACAAGCTTTGGTTTTTGATGAAAAAATGGCTGAAGCAAAACAAGAACTAGCAACGCTATAATCTATTGAATGAGAAGCGTTTTTTGTATTGTTTTTTTAGTTTGGAATAGTCTGTTTTTGAGTTCTCAAAATCAAGACCTGACTTGGTACACTCGTGAAATAGATTCTAGCTATTCCAATGCTTATGCGTCTTCAAAGAATTATATTTTGAATTCAGAGGTTTTGAATCCGTTGTTCGAAAAATTGTACCAAATAAAAACGTCTCCATCCAATAAAAAAGTGAATTTTGTGCATATAGGCGATTCGCATTTGCAAGCCGATATGATGACGAGTGTTATCCGAAATGCACTCCAAAATCAATTTGGTAATGCTGGGCGAGGTCTTGTATTTCCCTATCAAGCCGCCAAAACCAATGGTCCTGACGATTATAGATTTGGTTCGGTATATGATTGGACTTCTACTCGAATCAATCGCCAGAATAGACCTATAGAGGTAGGGCTTTCGGGATTTGGATTGCAGACAAATTTTAATTTTTCAATGTTGGATTTTAAGCAAAAACAAGGAATTTATTTTGATAAAATTCGATTGATAGCACAAAAATCATCTCACGGTATTGATTTTTATAATCCCAATGACGGTGTAGTTTTTGGATTTTCAAAGAAGTCAAAATCGAACTGGGATTCGTACCATATCGTATTACCATACCAAATCGATGCGTTTCAGCTTCGGATGTTCACGGATCAGTACGATTCTATGAATTTGTTTGGAGTTATTCTTGAAAATGAAGCCCAAAAAGGCGTTTTGTATCATACCATTGGTGCCAACGGTGCTAAATATTCGGATTATTTCAACAATGATTTTTTTAAAAATCAATTGACCGAACTACAAACCGATTGTTATATTATTTCTATGGGAACGAATGAAGCGCAGGACAATAATCTTACTTATTTGGATATGTACGATATGATTGATAAGTCCGTGTTGCATATTCAAGCTATTTCGCCTAATATTCCCATAATTTTGACATCGCCTAGTTGTTCGTATTTGAAAAAAAAATATCCCAATCCCAATCTCGCCACGGTGAGAGCCGCCTTGGAACATTATGCTTTTTCGCATAATTTGGCATTCTATGATTTATACTCCATTTGCCAATGTGATGGTCAAACCGATGTTTGGCGTTATTCCAATTTGTTGAATTCGGATTTGGTGCATTATACACAAAAAGGGTATCAATTGCAGGGCGATTTGTTCAATCAAGCCTTGGCAAATACTTGGAATTATTTTTTGGAAATCAAAAAACAGCCTAAAACTGGAGGTAAATAGGCATTACCGATTCAGCACTTTTCAATTGGGAATATGCGATTAGAAACAAAATGAAAAATAATATATAGAAAAAAATGGGTTTTTCTTTTACCCATTTCCATTCATTAAACGAGAATTTGGAAGGTATTAAATGTAAAACAAAGCCAAGCGACATCATCAAAAGGACGTTTTTGTAATTAGCTGCAAATTTTTCAACGCCTACCCACGTGAAATTATGTAGGATTTGATGAATGACCAATTGCGCTTCATCAAGAGTTTCCGCACGGAAAAATATCCAACAAAAACATACAAAATGAAACGTAAGTATTCCCGAAAGAATGGTGTACGTTTTAGTTTTTGAAAAATGCCAGTTTTTGTAAAAATCAAAACTCGTAAAATATTTATGCACACCCAAAACCGAACCGTGCAAAGCACCCCAAATAATAAAATTCCAGCTAGCCCCGTGCCAAAATCCGCCTAAAAGCATTGTGATGAATAAGTTGATATACGTTCGGAAAGTCCCTTTTCTATTGCCTCCTAGCGAGATGTATAGATAATCTCTCAACCAAGAAGATAAAGAAATATGCCATCTTCGCCAGAATTCTTGTATAGATGTGCTTTGATAGGGCGTTAGGAAATTGGCAGGAATTTCGATACCCAACCATAGCGCAATTCCTATGGCTATTTCGCTGTAGCCGCTAAAATCGCAATAAATCACGATGGCATAAGCATACGTAGCCAGCAAGCATTCAAGACCTGTATGTAAATTGGGTGTGTCGTATACAAAATTGACAAAATTGAGCGTGATATAATCCGAGATGATTAATTTTTTGAACAATCCACTGATTATCAAGAAAAAACCTCGTTGCAAATATTCATTTGAAACAAAATAAGGCTTTTTGAGCTGTGGGATAAAATCTTTGGCTCTTACAATTGGGCCCATAACCAATTTGGGGAAGAAAGAAAGAAATAATAAGTAATTGATAAATGATTTTTCGGGTTCAATTTCTTTTTTGTAAACATCCACTACATAGCTAATATTTTCAAATGTATAAAAAGAAATGCCTATAGGAAGCAATATATGCAATGGATTGAGTGGTTTGTCCAAAAAATGATTGGTGAGCGAAATGAAAAAATCGGTGTATTTGAAATAAAACAACATCCCTAAGTTGAACACAATACTCGTAATCAAAAATAGTTTTTTGTGAAGCTGTTTTTGGGATTTGTACAGTGCATTGGAAAGCAAAAAATCTACAGTAGCCGAAATGAGCACAAGAATAACGAATGAACCACTCGCCTTGTAGAAAAAATAGAGTGAGAAAAATGATACAATGATGGCTCTGATAGTGAAATGATTTCTAAAAATGTAATAGAGTATCATAAAAGCCACAAAAAAGTATACAAAAAAACCACTATTGAAAAGCAACGGGTTTTCAGGATTGTACAATAATTCTTTGCAAAAAGCGTCCCAGCTAAATTGATACATTTATTCTTCTTTTTTTAGTTTTAAAAGTTCCAAACGCTTATTTTCTTCTTTTTCAAAAAGTTTATAATCTTTCAAAAACGCTTCGGCTATCCATTTTCCAATAGCTTCGGCGCCTAAATGATTGGGATGTATATAATCTTTGTTTGCCCATTTTGGCGTGCTATTTGCCCATTTTACTATGGTGCCATTGCCACCTATCGATTGATAGAGATTGTAAAATGCCATTTGATTTTTAAAAGCTAAATTCGCTTGTAGTTTTACCAAAGAATCTATACCAATAGCTGTTTTCCATTCATTATTGTATCTAAATGCACGGTCTGCGCAGCTTATTATCAAGAATTCCGTATTGGGTAGGTTGTTTTTGTATTTTTCCAATACAGGTTGCATTATTTGCTGATAATAATCGTAGTTTTTATCTTTGGGGCGAAATAGCATATTCACGCCATATTGAAATACAATTAAATCGTAATATTGGCTTTCGGTAATGTCTTGAAGCAATTTAGCGTCTACTTTATTCAGTTCCACACCCGTTATACCTCGGTAAGAGTAATTGTCCAAAATAATGCCCGATTCGGGTTCTATGCTTACGCCATAGACGTTTGATTGTTTTTGAAGCCAAGAAATATCAATATTTTTCTTTGTAGATTTTTCCAATAAAACAGCTTCAAAGTTCTTGCCTTTTTTCTTTAATTGAACCTCGTTTTTATTGATTTTTAGATTCAACGTACTGTCTTCATCACCACACAAAAGCCATTTTTCAAGGACTTGAACCGAATCGCCCAGTGTGTTGTCATTGGTATAAAAATTTCCATATTGGGAAGTGAATACATTTCCCGATAAATACACATCGCCACTTGCATTTTCAAAGGATTTTCGTTCCCATACACCATTTGTCTTGGAGCGAGCCGTGATTCGCATTCCACTTGATACCGATTGTATTGGTACAAATCCAACGCCATATTGTTTTGAGGCAAATTCTTGCAATACTTTTCGAATAGTTTGTGTAATCAAATCGGCTTCTATCATACTATCGCCAAACCAAGCAATTCTAATTTTTCGTCGTTTGCCTTTTTTGAGATCAAAAAGCTTTGATTGAAATTTGGGCAAAGCCACCGCTTGACTATCTACAAAACGAATCAATCGATGCGCTTCGGTATATTGTTCAAAAACAGGTTTCTTTATTTTTACCGACTTTGGAGTAGTTATTTTAGGTTCTTTTTTTACAAAAATGCTGGATAAAATATTTATGGAAGAAAACGGGGTTTTATATACAAAAATATCTACGATGGAGAACAAAATCATTCCCAAAAACAACAGCGTACATATCCATAAAATCGTCTTATTTTGATTCATTTATATTTACAACGTTTTAAGGATTATATGAATGTTTTTTTGCCATTGAACAGGATTTGAAGAATAACCTGTTTTTGCTAGCTTGGCTACCCAAAGCGATACGCTATCGTTTCCTTTTAGTTTTGGATAAAATCGTTTATTCTTCAGATTTTTACAAAAATCTTCGTATGAAGCTCTGTCGTCCTTGTATTGTTTGTATTTTGTCTTCCAATTGGCTTTGTTTTTGCCTTTCACCCCAAAATGATTGTGGAGTTTTTTGCAAATTTTACTTCTACCACCCTCGGTTTCCATTACAGCCACTGCCAATATAAATTTATAAGGAATCTTATATTTTTTCCCCAATTCTTTGCTTATCGGTTTGTGTTTTTTGATATATTTTGCATTCCTAGCTCCTAAAAATAAGGGCAGAAAACAGAGAATAAAAAAAATCTTTTTAAGCTTTTGCATATAAATAGGGCGCAAAAGTAGCTAAAATAAAAGGATTTAATCTATAAAAAAGCAAAATAAATGTCTATTCTGCATCTACTTGTCTGCGTCCAAAGTTTTGAACCCCATAATAAATAGTCTTATTCCCTTTATGAATGGTTAAAATAGCTATGCCTATATCTTTTGCATCTTTAGAAAGCATATTTTTTCGGTGATTGGGCGATTTTTCCCACATAGTAAAAAATAAATTGGCTATATCTTCCGCTGTCAAATCTTCTTTTGATGTTTCATAAAAAGCGATATTTTCGGACATATAAGCATAGTTGTAG
>CAZUUI010000115.1:0-6101 GCA_964622955.1 uncultured Chitinophagaceae bacterium
GGGATGCGGCAGAAACCGCTGGGTCAATACATGAGGCCATTAGCCAAACGCCAGGTCAGCGCTGTTGACGGCACGAGATTTATCTATGCAAAGACACTTCGCAATACAAGAGCTGCGTCTGAGCGAAAGTAAGTTAAACGGTATCTTTGAGTCAGTACCTGAAGCGATTGTTGTCGCGGATCACAACGGGCTTATTGTCCAGTGCAACTTAGCTACAGCTGAAATGTTTGGATATTCCCAATCTGAGCTTTTGGGAAAAAATGTCACGATACTCATGAAACATGCAGAGAGGTCTGCACATGATGGCTACATTCAAACCTACAAGGAAACTGGCAAAAAAAATCTCATGAATCAACCTCGCGTAGTTCAAGGAATGAAACGAGATAAAACCAGTTTTCCCATTCGATTGACGATCAATGAAACCCGTGTGGACGATGCACATTTTTTCATTGGCGTCATGCAAGATTACTCCATACCGCAAAGAACACAAGACTTACTGGTAGAGGCAAAAGAAAAAGCGGAACAAGCCAACCGATTACGTGGAGAGTTCCTCGCAAACATGAGTCATGAAATCAGAACTCCGATGAATGGAATTTTGGGCATGACAGAGTTAGCAATGAACACCGATGATGCTCAAACTCAAAAAGAATACCTTGCTTTAGCAAGAGACTCGGCAAGTCATCTGTTGCATATCATTAATCAAATACTTGACTTCTCAAAAATTGAAGCAAGAGCACTCGAGTTAGAAGTTGTCAAAACCAATCTAATGAATCTGATGCGGGACACCGTACGCTCACTCGAACAACTGGCAAAAGCAAAAAATATAAGCATTGAGCTATCTGCTTGTGACGACTTCCCTGAGTTCGTTCGGATTGACCCAGTCCGTATTCGGCAAGTCATGACGAATTTAATTGGGAACGCAATCAAATTCACAGAATCAGGTTCCATCAAGATTCATTGTGGCAACACATCGCCTCTTGGCAATAATCTTTCAATTCTTGAAATCTCCATCACTGACACCGGCATAGGATTTGACAATAAAAAGTTAGATGCTTTATTTAGCCCATTTATGCAAGCCGATGGTTCCACAACGCGACTCTACGGGGGGACGGGCCTTGGACTTGCAATCACGCGCAGTCTGATTCAGTTAATGGGCGGAACAATCACGGCCCATAGTCAAGTTGGTCAAGGCTCGACATTCAAAATCACCATCCCTGTCACCGTGAAAAATGGACAAGCTGCAGAGCAGTCTTCCTCAGAACCAAAAGACGCACCACTTCCTTCTATTTCACCGCTCAAAGTTCTACTTGTGGAGGATCATGCAATCAATCGAAAGTTGCTTGAAATTTTATTGACACGTATGGGGCATCACTTTGTGACAGCATGCAACGGGGAGGAGGCTCTTGGTTGCCTTGAAAATGAAAGTTTTGATTTGGTTCTGATGGATGTCATGATGCCCATCATGGACGGAGTAACAGCGCTTGGAATTTGGCGTAAACGAGAAACTGAGCGAAAACTAAAAAGAACGCCAATCTTGATGGTGACAGCTCATGCGATGACTGGCGATAGCGAACGATTTTTAGCAGCGGGCGCTGATGGCTACGTGCCCAAGCCCATTTCAGAATTGTCTCTGCAAAAAGAAATTGCTCGAACGATAGCCCGATGACCTCGCAAAGTGAGTGGCTTCGTTTAATTGAGTTTTCTTTTATAACAATGTGTAGATTTCGGCTCATGAATACCGCATTTACAGCAACTCATAGCTGATCTAGTTTCGTTAGTGATGGGTTTCCTGTGTTTTTTCATACAGAGGCATAACTTTAGATAAGTTTGCTGCGATTTCATCAAATCTAGTTGCACTAGAGGGATGCGTACTTAGCCATTGCGGAGTCGTTATTTTTGTAATGGCACTCATTTTTTTCCACAATGAAAGTCCCGCACGTGGATCAAATCCAGCTCTAGCAGCTATCTCCATACCAACGAGATCCGCATCGATTTCATCGTCACGACTAAATTTGAGAGTAAGTAAGGTCCCTCCTGACTCAGCAACGGCATCGGTAACCTGTGGATTCACGCCAAAAGCAACAGCAGCAAAAATCCCCCCAACGACAGCCAATCCATTAACCACCGATGTTGTTGAAATTCGCGCTCTTGCGTGCTCACGTAACGCATGGGCAATTTCATGCCCCATAACGATCGCAACCTCGTCATCCGTGAGCTGCAATCGGGTCAAGATGCCCGAGTTAAAAGCTATCTTCCCCCCAGGAAGACAAAATGCGTTGATCTGCGTTGAACCGAGTAGGTTAACTTCCCAATTCCATCGTTTTGCTTGCGCATTCCACTCATAACTTTGTGGAATCAAGCTTTTAGCAATGCGCCGTAGTCTTAACAACTGCGGATGATCATCGGGAGCCAACGCATTCTGAGAAGCTGCATTTTTAAGCATTTGTGCATACTGAAGCCTAGCTTTTCGATCCAATTCTTCGACGGATACAAGCTCCGAGAACACGGAAGCCGCTTTAGGTTTGAGCCCGCCCTCCTCTTGGGCCAAGCTTAAGGAAACACAAAAAAATGCCATGACAAGCATTCGTCGCCCCCATCTAACTCTCTCTATTGCTGTGGGTTTGCTTGACACTCTCAGTTTTGAATACAGAAATTATGATTTCCAGATCATATTGGATAATATGGAATTCAAAAAATAGAAATTGCCAGTAGTTTCAACCGATATCAGTAGCGTACCAAGCTATAACTGGCTTGAACGCGATAAAAATCTAATAGATATCTTTTGATGTAAAGATTTTTCTAACTGTGGTTCTTTTAGCAAAAACTGAACCGCTTCAAAAGAAGTAACACACAAAGCCGCCTCGCCATGATGAAACAGAAATTTCAACTTCAACGCTTTAAGAAAAAAACAATCTTCGTTGCCGCGTCACTGGCTCTTTTTTCAAGTGCAAATGCGCTGACTTTTGACTCACCTGAGGTTCTTTCCAAAAAAGGGGAGCCCCTTAATGCAAAGATTCAAATTCTGACGGCAACCGATGAAGAGATTGACGATCTGAGTGCGCTAATGGGTAGTCCTGCGTTGTACCGCATGTACAACACAGAAATTCCCAAAGCCGGTGGAGAGCCAGTAAAGATCAACGTTCAATTGGTAACGGAAAAAGAAAAACGCCTTATTCAAATCACAACGCCTGAGTCTATTGAGACTGATCGGGTTGACTTGATTTTGCAGCTGAAGTGGGCGACAGGAAAGCTTATTAAAGGATTTGGCTTAGCAGTTGCCCCCAAAGGCACGAAGTCGGTGACAGAGGTGGCTCTATCGCAGCCTGCATCTCCCTCAAATACTTTGACTTCTAAGCCATCCTTTGTCACGGTTGACACCGATTCGACTGCTAGCACTCTTACCAATTCATTTACAGGCACAAGTGGCTCAGATAAAGATACGCTGGTCACTTTTGACAACAAAGAAACAAAGCAACAGCCGACACAACCTCTGCTTTACAACAGCCAACCGACAAGAGAGATAGAAACTGTAAAGGTTGCTTTAGCATCTAGCGAAAAAGAGAAAAGAACAATAGTTGAGAGTACTGAGCAGGCAACGGCAACCAGAGTAGCAGTCCAGCCAGACACGACACAAAAGCTGGAATTAAAGGAAAGCATTCCACCAGCGCAATCAACGAACGAACTCAAGTCAGACCATAACACTGTCACAACAGTGTATGGCGATACAGCAACCAACATTGCAAAACGCAATTTACGTGGTGATGTAACGCTGAATCAAATGCTTGTTGCTATGCTGCGAGGTAATCCAAACGCATTTACTAACGGTGACATTAATCGGTTGAAGTCAGACATCACGTTGACCATTCCATCCATCGAAGAATCACAAAAATTTTCTTCACTAGATGCAACGCATCAGATAGAGTCACTATACAAGTCTCCGTCTTTACAAACCACTCCATCACCACAAGATCAAGCTTTGGCCGAACGCCAATTAGAAATCATGGCCGCTGATCTAATGAACAAAATTGCAGAATCTGCAGTTTCGCAAGCTTCTGCTCAATTGACTGAGACTGTTAACACATCTGCACCGGAATCCCCTCCCCCCTCTGTTTCTGCATCTGAGCCTGCTCATCCATCCGGAATGGTGAAGGAACCACCCCATCAAACATCAGATTGGGGAAGGATTGCTCTTGGAACAGCGGGTGCTGTCATTGCAGTGATCTCGATGTGGGCTCTCGCACGAAGAAAAAAAAAGAAGCTCCCGCCAAGAATTTTCTCTAATTGATACGTGAGATGTCGTACATATGCAATCAGGCAGATGCATTCAGTTTTGCGAACAGCCGGTGGGCCATCCATTAAGTTGTCACTGATTGAAACAGCATCGACGATCTGTCCATGAATTGCTGCGTGAGTTTAGAAGCGAGGGATGAGGCCGAGCGATGAAAAATTGAACTCGATTCACATGAACCGTTTGGGATTGCAAGCATTTAGGAAACATGGTCTGACCTGACGTCTGGGGAACTCATCACCAACTTCTCATGCTTACCGTGAATGCTAACGAGCATCCAGTCATGCAGCAATTTCACCGAGCAGGAAACGAAAAGCGAACTCCAGTGATACTCACTCCGAATCAATTCAGTCAGTGGCTTGATGCAGATGAGCCACAAGCCATGCGAATGATGAACTGGCGAGATATGCCTCAACTTCAAAGTGGGGTTGCTCTCAAGGGATAGAGATACACCATTCCAAACCCTATCTCCCTTCCTGCTCGGTAGAACTCAGGCCAAACCACAACGAGCATCAATTAATTTGCCCAATCGAGAACGTATGGTGACGTGCGTTCGATCAAGCTCGTGGAGATGCCAGAGACAAAAGTTGAACTCTTGATGCGTATTCCGACACACCAAGAAAAAAGTAAACCCAACTAATATTTACCACTTGCGATTCGACTCAGTGGGTTAAAGCTTAAACGCAAGCGCCAGTCTCTCAAACGTCTCCATGGCCTTGGCATCGTTCCCCATAACCTCAGGGGCTGAAACTGCAGCAATAAATCGTCTTAAATCAGAGGCAATTTTTTCATCAACATCAATACTCGTCTCGGGGCTGAGTAAGCCAGCAAGCGCCAAGATATCTTTCAGATGCTTCGATATGTTCCTCGAATCAACCTGTTCACCATTCGCTTTTTGAGCTGTTAATCCAATCCAGGCGAGCGCTTTGAGTGGGATCAATCGATCTTCCCCAACCCATGGCAGACCATTTTGGTCACGCCGTCCAGACATCAAAAAATCGTAGTACACGTCTTCAAGCAAGATGGCTGAAAGACTAGAAACCATTTCATCCATCGGAATCGGGGTTAAGCGACTTTTTTCGGCGAGCTCAATTCCGGATGGAACGCGAGCAAACAACTCCACCATATAAGGAAAGTCATCCTCAGTTGGTTTTGCAAAGCGATACAGCTTTGGCTTTTCAGCTGAGTCTGTTTGTCGAAACTCATATCCACCAGCTTCAACAAACTCCCAAAAACGTTTTCCAAACGCTGGCGTCAATGCTTCGAGATGAAGCACGACGTCAAAATCTTTTGTTTGCCTAAAATTTTGACCAGCCTCTTCCATTGCAATAGAAGCAGCAGTTCCGCCAATCAACACGAATTGATCGGAGTAACCTTCAAACCATGCTCGGAATCGCTCCAAACCTCTTACCATCAGATCTGCTCCTGTAATTCATCAAGCGCCATTTGCACGCGATCATCTTTTCTGTCATTCAATGACAACCATAAAGACAAAGGATCGACTGTCTTGGAGTTTGCCACCATGGCTGGGCTGTACGCCCAAATCTCCAATTGGTAGGCACCCTCTTCTGGTCCTGGTATTTCCTGAACACCTTGCAGAAGAGCATGACGCCACTGCTCAGCAGTAATGGCAAAGCACAACTCACGCGGACCACTAAGCATTGTTCGCTCGGATAAGCCAGACAAGCCAGCCAATCTGATATCCCAGGATTTCAAAACCAGTTTGTCTCGAACCCAAACAAGGCGCTTGACAGGCGTGCGCATGAAATTTTTGGCTTTATTCCAAACCTCCTCCCGTGGATGCATCAGGCGC
>CAZUUI010000115.1:6111-6711 GCA_964622955.1 uncultured Chitinophagaceae bacterium
CAAAACAACTTCAGCAAGTTCAGCATCAACCAACTCCCGAATTGCCCTTGTTGCCGTCATTGGCGTATAGCCTAGCGCCGCTGCATCGACACTTGGAGACCACTCATCTTGTGTAGGTCTATTCAGCAACTGCCAAATGAGAAGTGCTTGAGTCGATGGCGTCAAACGGTTACGGTATTTATGTGCGCCTTGACGAAAATGCTCTCTCAAATCGATACCAAGATTTGGCAGGTACATCTGATTACCAGGCACGATGAAAGAAACCTTCTGCTCAATCAAGTTTCGACGCTCATACGAAGCCTGCGTGGGTTGGCAGCAAACAACTGGGCAACCTAAAACCTCACTGACTCGAGTCAGTTGGACACGTACTTCACGTAATGAATCTGAAGGTATCGACTAATTCGAAGTTTTAAATCAATAGCAACCAACTTAACAACACACTAAGCGCATAGCAACACTCCTTATGTTGCCGTTCATATTTCAAGTTATTGATAATTTAGGCCAACGCTGCGCACTTGAAAGTCAGACTGGCAATCAGCGGCATAACTTGTACATGAAGAGGCTCATGCAGTCACACCTACTTTGCCGCAAAGGAACACC
>CAZUUI010000116.1:0-1910 GCA_964622955.1 uncultured Chitinophagaceae bacterium
ACTTATAGCATAAAACTAAAAACATCAAATGGAATTTGTGAAGATTCAATGATTAAGAACATTTATGTAATTGACATAAAGGCGAATGCAGGTAAAGATTCTTCTTTTTGTACAGTAAGTATCAATAATTTAAATATAGGAGACTCCAACTCAATATCTGATTTTAAATATAGCTGGAATCCAACAATTGGATTAAATAACGCAAATATTTCATCACCTACAGTAAATATTAATCAAAACATTTCTTATGAACTTAGTGTATTTGACCCTAACTCTGGCTGTATTGCTCTTGACACTGTTACTTTGTCAATAAATAATAATTTAGATACCTTTAAATACGTTGATACCCTTTGTGATGGCGACACCAAGATATTTTTTGGTCAAAATATAACAGTTTCAGGCACATACAAGCATTATGTAAAAAACAATCTTAATTGTGATAAAGAAGTACATATTTTAAATGTTTATTTCAGAAAAACAACTTATACTTCGAGTATACAAAAAGCTTGTAAATTCTATATAGATAAATATGGGGTAAAACATATAGACTCATTTGAATATAATGATACTACATATTTAAAAGGTTGTATGTCAAATATACATACCACTAAAATTAAAATTCTAAATACTAGATATGAAGAAACTGATATGATAGCCTGTTATAAGATTAATTGGAAAGGAAAAAACTATTTTGATTCAATCAAAAAAATAGATTCTCTTGTTTTTAAAGACAATAATTGTGACACTTTAGTGAGATATATCAATTTAAATGTAGTTAAAAAAGCCGAAATTAAGATTACGTCTACACATGAAAATCCATTAAATTATGGAGAAGAAATTATTTTACAAGCAAGTGGTAGCAATAATTATAGATGGAGTTCAGGTGAAAAAGGAATTCAGATAAGTCATAGAGCTATTGAAGACAAGTTGTTTTATGTAATAGGATACAATAATCCTTTATGTCCCGACACTGCATATTATAATATTTCTATCGATAATTTATCATCAATAGCATTACCTGATATTTTTTCGCCAAACGAAGATGGTAAAAACGATGTATTAAGGCCTAATTTCAAAGGAAATGTTCAAATTATTGATTTTACAATCTTTAATCGAATAGGAGAAAAAATGTATGAAGGTCATGGAAATGAAGTACAATGGGATGGTAAATTTAAAGGGGAATACCAATCATCTGGAGTCTATATTTATATTTTCAAATACATCTTAAATGGAAAAGAAGTATCAAAAAAAGGAAGTTTTGTATTAATACGATAATTGTTAATTTCTTTTACAAGTATTTTTTAAGTAAATAATTAATATATTATTATTATTATTGCAGAAAATTCAAAGTTTTTGATGAATTATAAGTTTATCCCAAATAATTTTGCTGTATACAATAACATTAGTTTTGACAATATTAATTTAATTGAAAAACAAGCAAATTTTTTATTTAATGTAATGTCAAATAAAAATTGGGAAAATTATCCAAATCAAAACGAATTATTCCTGTATTTTAAAGATAGACACTTAGGTAATAGGCTTGAATATTCCATTAAGAGCTCTGTATCGATATTACTGATTGGGATTAATGAATCAATTAAGAAACAAATAACTGATTTAAACATTCTTGATTATGGTGCTGGATTTAGCACTGTTTTTCTTTTATCAAGTCTACTAAATATAAATACATATGTTAATGATTTATTTGATTCATTTCACAGCAATATTATTGAACTTTATGATTTTTTGGAAATCACAACCAAACCAACTTATATTTGTGGTGAAGCAAAAGATGTCGTTCAATATTTCACTTTGAATAATAAGAAATTAGACATTATTCTATCTAGAAATGTTATTGAGCATATTTATGACTATAAAGTGCATTTACAAGAAGTTAAAAAAATCCCTTT
>CAZUUI010000116.1:1920-6665 GCA_964622955.1 uncultured Chitinophagaceae bacterium
AATTAGTTATATTAGATTCAACAACAGCCAATTATGCAAACCCTCTCGTTTTTCTACAACACAAAATTATTCATATCCAAAACAGAAAAATTGTAGATAATTATAAAAAGTCATTCATAAAAGAATATTTGCCTAATATAGAAGAATCAAAATTAAATTTTCTATCAAAAAAACTAAGAAATCTAGCCAAAGACGATTTAAAAAATCAGCTTGAAATGTATAAATCTACTGGTGAAATTTCTCATAAAATAAAATTTGGAGATACAAATATTTGCGAACCTCAATATGGCTGCTGGACAGAACGACTTGAAAATTTTTCATTCTACAATAGAATTTTCAAAGACTTAGGGATAGATTTAAAATTTGATTCGGGACAATGGATTACTAACTATAAATTTGTAGGATTTAATTTATTGTTTCATTTTATCAATAAAATAACAAATATATTGCCAAGTAGACTTAAAATCATGACGGGCTCTACGCTAATTTTAATTGGAATTATTACTAAATCAAAAAAATAAAAATATGTTTTCAAAAGTTAAAGTTTATTTACCTTACATTATTGGATTAATTATTTTTTCGTGTATATTTTTCTACCCCGAACTTCAAGGAAAAAAGCTGGGAACTCATGACTCGGTATCTTGGTATGGTGCTGCAAAAGAATTACTTATTTATCAAGAAAAAGGTGAAGATATCAAATGGACCAATCGTGTGTTTTCTGGAATGCCCTTGTATTCTATTGGCGGAAATTATTATGGAAATTTTCTAATGAATGTATATTATAAAACATTAGAAATTTTTCCAGCACAAACTGTTAACTTGTTTATCGTCTTAGCCTCTTTGTTTTTCTCATTATTGCTATTGAGAGTAGAAAAGAGAAATGCTTTCTTCTTATCACTTGCATTTGGTGTAAACACATGGATTGTAGATTCACTTTTGGCATCACATAGTACTAAAATTATCGCATTAGCATTGTTAGCACTTGTATTTTCGGGACTTATTAGTTTTGTTAGAAATAAAGACAACAAAGGATGGATAGCTTTGACACTAGGGCTTCTTATGGCTATTGGATTCAATCACGTTCAAATAGTATATTATGGAGCAATTGCATCAGCAATCATGGGAATATCATTATTCTTTTTAGCAATAAAAGAAAAATCGCTTCCCGACTTTATGAAACGTATTTCTATTGTGCTAATAGGAGTATGTATTGCAGTTCTTGGCAATTTCTCAACCTTATGGATTTTGAAAGATTACAGCAAGGATACTATGCGTGGTGGTAAAACAGAATTGATAAAAAATGAAGCGAATTCTACCTCAAAAGATGGTGGGTTGGATATAAACTATGCATTTAGTTGGAGCTATACCCCAAAAGAGCTCTTTAATTTCTTGATACCTGACGCAATGGGAGGGTCAAGCAATTATAAAGTTAATCCTTCAAAATCAAAATTGGCTCAAGCCATAAATAGAGAGCAAGTTCCTATGTATTGGGGAGAACAACCTTTCACAGGTGCACCTAACTACATTGGAGCCGTTTTATTTTTCTTAGCAATCTTTTCATTTTTGTATTGGGATAATAAACTTAAATATGTTTTTGGAGTTATATTTTTGATTTTTGGGATCATGGGTTTAGGGAAAAATTTCCTAGAAATTAATGAAATACTTTTCAATTATTTACCTTTTTATAATAAATTTAGAACGCCTACGATGGCATTTTCAATGATAAACATTGGAGTTATTATCATGGTGGGTATGGCTTTTCAAAATTTCTTAAATAACAATGAAGATTGGGATAAAAAATTCAAAACACTCAAAAATACAGGATATATACTTGGTGCAATTATAATTATTGGATTCATAGCTATTTCAAATGCTAGCTATTCTTCAGCTAAAGATAGTCAAATGTTTCAGGGTAATCTTGACATGTTAAATTTAATCATTGAAGATAGACAAAGTTTTTTCAAAGCGGATTTATTTCGAACAATCATTTTATTTATCATCACTGGTGCTTTATTTCATTTTTACATCAAAAAATCTATCGATAAAAACAAATTTAGTCTAGCTATTGGAGCTTTGTTATTTATAGAATTATGGAATGTTTCTAATAGATACTACGACAAAGACAATTTTCAAAAAATAGATAAAGTAGAAAACTTAGTTCCCAACGAAAGTTTCAATCAATATTTGCAAGGCGACACTTCTTATTTTAGAATTGTTAATACTACTACAGATGTATTTAACGACAATACAGATGGTTATAGATATAGTAATGTAGGTGGATATAGTCCAGCAAAACTGTATAGATATCAAGACTTAATAGATGTTCATTTATCAAAAATGAATATGCCTGTTTTGAATATGTTGAATACAAAATATTTTATAGTAGAATCTAATGGTCAAAAGCTTCCTCAAACCAATCCTGATGCTTGTGGAAATTCATGGTTTGTAAATGAAGTGAAATTTGCAAAAAATGCCAATGAAGAAATTGACTCTATAGGAACGTTTAATCCCAAAACAACTGCATGGGTGGATATTCGATACAAAAATGATTCAAAGTTTAATGGTAATTCCGATCCAAATGCATCTATTCTTCTTACCAAATATCATCCTGAAAATATGGAATATGAATCCAATAGTGCTTCTGGAGGATTTGCGGTATTCTCTGAAATTTGGTATAGAGGCAATGAAGATTGGAATATCTATATCGATGGAAAAAAAGAAACTATGATTCGTTCCAATTACCTTTTGAGAGGAGTTTATATTCCAGCGGGCAAACATAAAATTGAAATGAAATTTACGGCAGAGAAACTTGATTTTTATAAAAAAATGAGTCAATTTGCTACGTTGATACTATGTTTATTGGTTTTTGCAATCCTTTTCAAAGAATTTAAAACTAAAGGAAATTAATGAAAAAAAAAGTTTTAATCATCACGTACTATTGGCCTCCAAGCGGGGGTGCAGGTGTACAACGATGGTTAAAATTTACAAAGTATCTTTGTGAGTTAGGAATGGAGCCTCATGTAGTCATTCCATCCAATCCTAATTATCCGGTTTTAGATTCTTCTTTAGAAAAAGATTTAGAAAATTTAAATATAAAAATTATTAAAATCCCAATTTGGGAACCCTATAATATTTACAGAAAATTTATGGGTTTTTCAGATGATTATAAAATAAATCATACCTTTTCTGCTGGTGATAAATCCAACAACTGGAAATCAAAACTAGCGTTATGGTTTAAGAGTAATATTTTCATACCAGACCCACGTATTTTTTGGACATTAAACGCCCCAGGTTTGATTTCAAAGTATTTGAAGGCAGAGCAAATTGATACAATTATTACAACCAGTCCTCCACATTCTGTTCAGCTAATTGGTTATAAATTGAAACAAAGAATAAAGAACCTGAAATGGATAGCCGATTTGAGAGATCCATGGACCACAATTTATTTTTCAGATACACTTCCTCAAAGTTTTTTTTCTAAAAAGATTAATTTTTGGCTTGAAAAAAAAGTACTAAAAAAAGCAGACCATGTTATAACAGTAAGTGAAGCATTATCAGAAGAATTTAATATTATTTCAAATAGAAAAATTCATTGCATAACCAATGGTTTTGATACAAATGATATCCTATCAAATTCTGATTTTGACTATAGTTCATTTTCTATGTCATATATAGGAACTTTATTCAATTCATATAATATGCCAAAGTTTTGGGAGGTAATTTCAGAAATTTGCAACGAAAATCTGCAATTCAAAAATGATTTAAAAATAACTATTGCTGGTAATGTAGACAATAGCATTTTAGAAAATTTCAAAACTTTGAAAATTTTTGAAAATATTGATTATCTTGGATATGTAAATCATGACAAAATCAATGAAATTATTCAAAAAACACAAATTCTACTTTTGACAACGCCTGAAAACAATAATAAAGGTATTTTGACAGGAAAAGTTTTTGAATATATGGCTACACTTAAACCAATACTTTGTATTACGTCCAAAAATAATAATTTGTGGAATTTGATTCACGAGACTGAATCTGGATACTGCGTAGCATTTGATAATAAAGGTGAAATAAAGGATATAGTATTATCGTTATACAAAAAATTTACAGAGAAACGTTTTAGAAAAAATGATTTTGAAAATATAAAAAAGTATAATCGAAAAGCACTTACAGAAGAATTAATAAAAATTATAAATGAATAATATATGTGTGGAATAGCAGGTATTTTTTCTTTTAACACAAGTATTGAAAGTCAAAAATCATTGACACAAAAAATGTTATATGAAATCAAACATAGAGGTCCCGACAATAGTGATACATGGGAAGGGAGTTCTATTTGTCTTGGACACAATAGATTGAGTATCATCGACTTATCCAATGAAGCAAATCAACCCTTTCATTACCTACACTTGACAATTGTATTTAATGGCGAAATATACAATTATATAGAAGTAAAAGATATACTTCTCAAAAAAGGATATTCCTTTCAAACCGAATCCGATACCGAAGTAATTTTGGCAGCTTATCTTGAATGGGGGCAAGATTGTGTCAAACATTTTATGGGAATGTGGGCTTTTGCGCTATGGGATTCAAAAAACAAAACGCTTTTCTGCTCAAGAGATCGATTTGGAATCAAACCTTTTTATTATATTTACAATGACCAATCCTTTTATTTTGCTTCCGAATATAAAGCGTTAAAAACATTGCCTATTTTTGAAAATCAAGTAAATTTAGACCAAGTA
>CAZUUI010000117.1:0-6586 GCA_964622955.1 uncultured Chitinophagaceae bacterium
AAAAGGAATTGTTGGGATTATGATTTACGATATTGAATTGACTGAAGATGCAATTGCAGATATCGAAAAGTTCAAAAAATCAGGTGATATTAAAACGTTGCGAAAAATTGACCAACTTTTCAATGAATTAAGAAATCATCCTACAAATGGAACTGAGAAACCTGAAAAACTTAAGTATTATGAAACAGAAACTTGGTCAAGAAAAATAACTAATAAACATAGACTTGTATATAGAATTGAAAAAGAAAAAATTATAATTTTAATTCTTTCCCTTTGGGGACACTATAACGACAAATAGTAAATTGTCATAAATAAAAAAAACAACTTGCTATATAATATATCGCTAAAACTAATCTTCTCCAATCCAATCTAAACTATCGGGGCTTTCTAACTCAAATTTTTTAAATTCACTTTTTTTATTAATTCATTGAAGAGTAATTTTTTCATATTAAGCTCACTCCATCGCATGAGGGATAGTAGCGGTAGCTCCGAAGCAAAGCGGAGGACTACAAGCGGATAGCCCGACCTCGTCAAAGAGGTTCCAATGCTACTATTTCTAAAAAAACATACTTCATAGCCTCTTTGACGAGGGCATGCCAAAAAAAAAGACGCAATTATAAAATTGCGCCTTTTCGAGGGTTGATAAACTTATATAAACTAAAAACTTCCTTTTTCAAGTGCCAAATCGGCTATTTTCTTTTTCAAACCGATAACATTGACTACGGGGTATTTTGTAAATCGTTTTACTCCCATATTCATCATCGTGAGCATATCGCCTTCTGCAAAATCTGCAATAGCTTTTTTCCCATTGCTGTAGATGCGCTCCATAGCTTCGCTTACAAATATTTGTAGCAATGTAGCGGATTTTTCTTCGGGTTTTCCGCCATTTTTTTGAGCTAATTTGGAAGCACGCAACAAGATACTTTCGGCTGCAAACACATCAAATGCCATATCAGAAATTTTCAAAATAACTTCTTGTTGATTTTCAAAATCCATCATATATTTTTGGATAGCACCACCAGCAACAAGTAAAACCGCTTTTTTGGCTTGCGCTATCGCTTTTTTCTCGGCTGCAAACAATTCATTGCTTTCATCGCCAAAATCGATATTCATCAAATCTTTTTGCGCTTGCATTGCAGGCTTCATTAGGTCTAGCTGTCCTTTCATAGCTCGTTTTACGATGGTTCCAACGGCCAATAATCGATTGATTTCGTTGGTTCCTTCAAAAATACGATTGATACGGCTATCTCTGTATGCACGTGCGGCAGGTGCTTCTTCGCTAAAGCCCATTCCACCATATATTTGTACCACTTCGTCTACTACCAAATCAAGGGTTTCGCTACCCATAACTTTGAGTGCGGCACATTCTATACTATATTCTTCGGCTGCCGCTAGCTTGGCTTCGTGTTTTGTAGTTCCATTGGCCACCAATTCGGCCACTTTATCTTCTATCAATCCACTGACTCTATACGTAGCGGATTCAGTAGCATAAATAGACATATACATATCGGCAATTTTTTCTCTAATTGCACCAAATGTAGCGATAGATTTTCCAAATTGCGCTCTTTCTTTGGCATAATTTACACCCAATTCAAACGTTTTTTTAGCACCACCCATAGCCATTACGCACAATTTGTATCTACCGATATTGAGTACATTGAAAGCAATCTTATGCCCTTTTCCTATTTCGCCCAAAACATTGGAAGTAGGAACTTTTACATTTTCAAGAAATACTTGACGAGTGCTACTGCCTTTGATGCCCATTTTGTCTTCTTCGGCACCTAACGTCAATCCAGGCGTATCTTTATCTACTATAAATCCTGTAAATTTATCGCCGTCTACTTGAGCAAATACGATAAAAACTTCGGCAAATCCTGCATTGGTAATCCACATTTTTTGTCCATTGAGAATATAATGCTGGCCGTCTTCGGACAAAATAGCTTTTGTCTTAGCGCCAAGAGCATCGCTACCGCTCCAAGGCTCGGTAAGGCAATAACTGGCAAATTTGGCACCACTTCCCAAATCGGGCAAATAGGTATTTTTTTGCGCATCGGTACCAAAATACAAAATAGGCAAGGTACCAATTCCCGTATGTGCAGCGCACGCTACTGAGAAAGAATGCGATTTTCCAAGCTCCTCTCCTACTGCAGATTCGGTATTGAAATCGATATTCATACCACCATACTCCTCTGGCAAGCTGGTGCTGAGCATTCCTAATTCGCCCGATTCTTTGAGCAAATTTGTCAATAAATCATAATCGCCTTTGTCTATTTTGTCAAAATTTGGAGCTACTTTCTTGTCTACAAACTCCTCTACCATTTCGGCAAACTGTAGGGCTTCTTCGCTCAATTCTTCACGGATAAATACATCCTCTAAGGCTTGTTCTTTTATCAAAAATTCGCCACCTTTCAATATGTTTTTTGATTCTGGGTTCATAACTTTATCATTTTTGTTTTGCAAAGTTACAACTTTTTTTTCAAACTTACCAAACGTTTGTTTGGTAAAATAGTTAAATTTTGTAAAAGGTAGATTGCACTTGGGTTTAGACAATAAAAAAATTAAAATAAATTAATAAAAAATACAATCTAAGCCATCAATCGCAAGCAAAGTTCTTTCAAAAATTGATGGTAATCCAATTGGGTGCTTTCGATTCCTTTGTTTCGCTTGTCAAAGTCCGAGATAGTGATTAAACAATTTTCAAGCTGTTCGATGCCGTATTTCATTACAAAATTGCTGTTTTTATTAACCATCCAGCCGGGCATACGGAGTTTTTCGGCTATCGAAAAATCGTCTAATTTCATCCGTTTTGCCAGTTTGATTTTATACAATAGCAAATAGAAAGTATATAAATTAGCAATAATTACCTCTATAGGCATCAATTTAGGATTTTTGGAAAGATAAGTGATAATCTTGAAGGTTTTGAGTGCGTTTTTTTCTCCTAAAGCATCATTGAGTTCAAAGGGGGTGTATTCTTTGAGAATTCCAAAATTATTGAAAATATCTTGTTCGTTGATTTCCTTTGATTTATCCTTGACTCCTAGGCTCAGTTTTTCAATTTCGTTGAAGATATTTTCAAGATTATTTCCAAGAAATTCTATAATTTGTTTTACGGCACTTTCGGTTGCTTTAAGGCCATGAGCCACAAACTGATCTTTAATCCATTTTGGCAATTCTTTGGAAACGTGCAGTTTTTCGGATTTGAAAAAAGTAGCTTCTTTGGGGATGGCTTTATGGAGTTTATTGTCCCTAAATACCAAAATAAGCGTAGTAATTGGATTGGGCGATTGTATATATTTGGCTATAGCGTCGTAGTCTTTTGATATTTCATGTGCTTCTTTTACCACTACCAATTGCTTGGGATTGGCAGAAAAAGACATGGGCGATTTGAGGCAATAATTCCTAATATCATGAAAATTGGATTCCTTCCCATAAAACACTTTTTGACAAAAATCTTTCTCACTTGGTTCTATACAGTTTTCCAGTGCAATTTCGGTCAATTTATCAATAAAAAAAGGCTCATCGCCATAAAAAACATAGGTTCCGCTATATTTTTTATGCTTAAAATCTTTTAATAAGGTTTCAAAATTGCTCATACTATATTTTGGCTATAAAAAGCTGATGCAAATGTAAGAAAAATAAAATTTCAATGCTTATTAAAACATTTTTCTAAAAATAAAAAACAATATTTATAAGAAATGAAATAGATATTTACATTAGTTCCTTTATATTTGCAAATTGGATACAATCATTTGTAACTCAAAAGTAGAAAAGAATGAATAGTAATAATTATGTAGTAATCATAGCTGGAGGCATGGGAACACGTTTTTGGCCTCATAGCAAAGTCCGAAAACCCAAACAATTTTTGGATGTTTTGGGAACAGGAAATACGCTACTTCAATCTACAACATTCCAGACACTGTTGGCTACACAACTCCCGAAGAATATTTTGATTTGATTCAAGAACAAATTCCCGAAATAGCTAAAGATAATCTTTTTGTAGAGCCTGAAAGAAAGAATACAGCGCCTTGTATTGCATACTCGTGCTTCAAAATAGGAAAAATGAATCCTAATGCCAATATATTAATTGCGCCAGCGGATCATTTAATATTGAATGAATCAAACTTCAATAGTACTGTTGAAAAATCATTTGATTTTGCTAGCAAAAATGACAAACTTATAACTATAGGTATCAAACCTACCAAACCAGCAACAGGATACGGATATATTCAATACTTGGAAGATGATACCAAACAATTCAAACATGTAAAAACCTTTACGGAAAAACCAAATGAAGAGTTGGCCCAAACCTTTTTGGATAGTGGCGACTTTTTGTGGAATGCTGGGATTTTTGTATGGAGTTTCAAAACATTTGTAAAAGAATCGGAACGTGCAATGCCTGAGACGTATGAATTTTTCAAGATGATTGAAGCGGACTTGAACACAAAAAACGAAGCAAAATCAGTGGATAATGTTTATAGTAGGCTCAATAGCATTTCTATAGATTATGCTTTATTGGAAAAATCAAAAGATGTGTGTGTAATTCCTGCCGATTTTGAATGGTCGGATTTGGGAACTTGGAGTTCTTTGTATGAATTGATGGAAAAAGATTATCTAGGTAATGGCGTAAATGGAAATTTGGTGCGAATCTACGATGCTTCCAACAATTTAATAGTATCTCAAAAAGATAAGTTAACCATTATTGAAGGGATAAAGAATTCAATTATTGTAGACACCGAAGATACATTAATGATATTGTCAAAAGATAAAGAACAAGAAGTGAAAAATTTCACTACAGATTTGAAACGCGATAAATTAGACAAATTCTTATAATCAAATTCTATATGTCAATACTTGTAAAAAACCTTACGAAAATTTACGGCGATCAAAAAGCGATAGACAATATCTCTTTTGAAGTAAAAAAAGGCGAGATTGTAGGTTTTCTGGGACCAAATGGTGCGGGAAAATCCACCACTATGAAAATTTTGACGTGCTATCTTCCTCAGACAGAAGGCTTGGCAAAAGTATGTGATTTTGATACCCGAGAGCAAGAGCAAGAAGTAAAAAAACGCATTGGATATTTGCCTGAGAGCAATCCTCTATACAAAGAAATGTATGTAAAGGAGTATCTAAACTATGTAGCCAAGGTATATCAACTAGCCAATCCGATGCAGCGTGTAGCCGAAATGATAGGCATTACTGGATTGACTCAAGAACAAAATAAAAAAATTCATCAGCTATCCAAAGGGTACAAACAGCGTGTAGGCATAGCACAAGCCATCATTCACAACCCCGATGTTTTGATTTTGGACGAAACTACTTCGGGTTTGGATCCCAATCAATTAGTAGAAATTCGAAAATTGATCAAAGATATTGGCAATGAAAAAACGGTGCTACTTTCTACTCATATTATGCAAGAAGTAGAAGCTATGTGCGAACGTGTCATTATCATCAATAGAGGCATTATTGTAGCGGACGACTCTACTTCCCAGCTCAAATCTAACTCAAATAATCAAACTATTATTTGCATAGAATTTGCTGAAAAAGTGAATATCGAAGAACTAAAATCGGTAAAAGGGGTGAAAAAAGTAGAAAAAGAAGGCAATGAATACAAGGTATATAGTCAAGATAAAAATATAGACGTAAGACAAGAACTCTTTAATAAAGCGGTAGCCAGCCATTGGACTATAGTGAGTATGCGTCAAGAAACTAGAGATTTGGAAGCCGTATTTAAAGAATTGACTCAAAAAAAACAATAAACAGATGAAAAGTATATTAATAAAAGAAATTCACGCGTTTTTTTCGTCGCTCATTGGTTTTTTGGCGATAGGAATTTTTGTGGGCATTACGGGATTTATGATTTGGTTTTTTCCTACATATAGTGTTTTGAACTATGGCTATTCCAGTCTTGAAATGTTCTTTTCTTTGGCTCCCATTTTGCTTTTAATAATTATTCCAGCTATTACAATGCGTCTTTTAAGCGAGGAAAAACAAAGCGGTACCATTGAATGGATTTTCACCAAACCTTTGACCGATTGGGATATTATTTTAGGGAAATATTTAGCGAGTATTGTCTTAATTATCATTTCATTGCTCCCTACCTTGATTTATTACTTTTCTATTTATCAATTGGGGTTGCCCAAGGGAAATATTGATAATGGTGGTGTTGTAGGCAGTTATATAGGACTCATTATGTTGTCGGGTGTATTCTGTGCTATTGGTCTTTATGCCTCTTCGGCTACTACCAATCAGATTGTGGCTTTTATTATGGCGGCGGTATTGAGTGCATTTTGTTTTTGGGGATTTGATTTAGTATCCAGCTTTGCTTCTTTTGACGGAATGCCAGAGTATATTCTCAAAAATTTGGGTATTTCATACCACTACGAAAGTATATCAAGAGGCGTTTTGGATACGCGAGATGTCATCTATTTTGTATCGGTTATCGTATTATTTTTATATTTTACTTTTTATAATTTAGAAAAACGAAAATATTAGCATTTTTAGACCAAAAAAACTGTATTTTTGCAAACAATATAAGGCCTCGTAGTTCAATTGGATAGAATATCAGATTTCGGCTCTGAGGGTTGAG
>CAZUUI010000118.1:0-6535 GCA_964622955.1 uncultured Chitinophagaceae bacterium
CATCTGTTCGTAAAGAATAGATACAGAATCCGGCTTATACATTTGCAGATTTTTTTATAAATTCCTTGAAATCATTTTTGACAACTTGCCATTTTTTCCCCAAGACGCAATTTGGCACAAAATCATCATCTGCTACTGAAAAATCTATCCATTTATACCTTAAATTTTCACAATCCATATAAAAATATCTCTTTTTATATATTTCTTCAAACTCTTTTAATGAGTAGTTATCTAAAAAATAATGCAAATCCCAAAAATCTTTCATTCTTCCCCCTCGATACAAAACATCTATTTTCATTGCAATAATTTCATTGATATCGCATATTCTTATATTATTCTCTAATATATGACATTTATACACAAATGAATCGGTGTAATATAAATCTAATTTTATGATATCTTTCTCATTTTTTCCAATAAAATACGAACATCCTTGACCGATTATATTCACAGAATTCTTATCGCAATAAGGATATTTTGATTTTAATAAAAAATCTATCGCCTCAAAATCGATACTTCCATATTCATGATCCGAAAACAAATCAATATCTATAGATATTCTATGTCCAATTTGAAGACTTAAAGCCGTGCCTCCTACCAAAATAAAAGGATCTAAAACAGGTTCATTCATTAATTCAATCAGAATCTCTTGAAGACTTTGATTAACGGTGTTCCATTTTAGTTGCATCGTCTATATATTTTAGAATAGTTTCCTTTCCATAAAATCGTTCTATTTCTTTTTTTTCAATATCATTACCTCTTCCAAACACACGATTAATAACACTTTTTGCTTGCTTGTGCCAATTAATTTTTTGAATATCTGTATCCCAAAATAAAATGGGTCTCAGCAATAACATATTAGGTTTTGTATGCTTTTCTTTTGACATTTTTATATCATAATACACTTGATATATCATTAAAAAACCTTCGTTCAGCTTCAAAAATTCTTCAATTTTTAACGCTAAATCTACATTCATTCCTCTTTTTCCTTTTGTAATTGTAGAGATAGTTTGTGGATGCTCACCTATTGATAGTGCTAACTTTCGCTTAGACATATTCCTATCTTTCAACAACTTTTCGAGAAGTATTCCTGGGTGTATTCCAATAAGTTTATCATCAATTTTCACAAAGCAAATATAAACAAAATTGTTTATATTTATATAAAATTTCTAATACACTTTTTTCTTAATATTATAATTCGCGTTGGCTTGCGTGAGGCATGTAATGGTCAAATCATTTATACAAACATGTTTGGGAAGATTGGCACAATACCAAATCGTCTCAGCGATATCATCGGGACGCAAGGGATCAAAGCCTTCATATACTGCTTGGGCGCGTTCTTTATCGCCATGAAAACGAACTTCAGAAAATTCTGTTTCACAAGCCCCAGGACTAATAGCCGTAACTTTGATGCCATGCGATAGCAAATCAATTCGCATACTTTGCGAGAGTGCGTCTACGGCATGTTTTGTAGCACAATACACGTTTCCATTGGCATACACTTGTTTCCCTGCCGTAGAAGAAATATTGACGATATGACCAAATCCTTGATTTTTGAGAATAGGTATCAACTCCCTAGACACATACAAAAGCCCTTTTACATTGGTATCTATCATCACATCCCAGTCCGAATACAATCCTTCATCTATAGTGCCAAGCCCACTTGCCAATCCTGCATTGTTCAATAAAATATCGATGGTAGGAAAACTCGTACGATCAATGGATTGAATCCCTTTTTGCACCGATTCCAAATCTCTCACGTCCATAGGAATTGCTTGTACAACGCCCCCAAATTTAGCCTCCAAATCCGATTTTATTGTTCTTAATCTTTCTTCTCTTCGTCCTGTAAGAATCAGATTATAGCCATTTTGAGCAAAAAGATAAGCGGTACTCTTCCCTATTCCCGAAGTTGCGCCTGTAATAAATATTGTTTTTTTCACGTTTTTTGTTATTTATTTTACATTCCAAACTATCATATTCCCCAAATTTTTTGTAATCATTCCTACCGAAATCGCCAATAGAATTACTCCAAAAAGTTTACGCATTACGGCTAAGGAATTTTCTGAAATTTTATTTTGAATAATGTATAAATAGCGAAGCACTACATAGACCACAATGATGTTCAAAACCACAGCTATAGCCATTTCAACATAATTAAACTGCGTTTTTAGAGACAAAATAGTAGTAATAGTTCCTGCACCTGAAATGAGTGGAAAGGCTACGGGCACTATTGCCGATGCCTTTTCTTTACTTTTGGATTGTTTGATAATATTTCTTCCAAGAACCATTTCCATAGCCAAAATAAACAGAATAATACCACCAGCTACTGCAAAGGACGATTGAGTCACTCCTAAAAAATGTAAGAAATAATCGCCCAAAAACAAGGCTAGCAGCATAATTGTCAACGAAGTTATCGAGGCTTTTTCGGCGTGAATAACGCCATCATTTTTAGTAATATCAATCAATAAGGGCAACACTCCTACAATATCAATAACGGTAAATAGCGTAATAGCTACTTTCAAGGTATTGGCAAACAATGTCGTATCCATAATTTTATTTATTTTTATAATTTACAAAAATAGGCATTTAAACCAAATCTTAATGGTTAAAAAAAATAACCCTTGTGTAACCAAAGCCACATTAAATTTTATCAAAAAGGTTTAATTTTGCATTTATGAATAAATTATTTATACTTTTCATTACTTTCAGCATATCCAGCCAGGCTCAGGATCATTTGAATCTATGGACACGGATCACTTTTTCTAAGAAATTTTCTAAAAATTTCAAAACCGATTTTGAATTTCAGCATCGTAGACAAAATAATTTTGCTAGTAATTTTCCAATTGACAAAAGCTTGATGAATTCATTTAGGATTTGGAACACGATTAACCTTTCAAAAAAATCGAGTCTTTCTATTTCTCCTTTTGCTGTTTTTAGAAATTTTGCAATTATTGAAACCGAAAAAGATATCAAAAAAACGGCTTTGACAGAGTATCGTTTTGCAGGTGCATTTGATTTTGCACAACCTATTTCCAAGAATTGGTTTATTACCAATCGTGCGGGTATCGAATATAGAGTGTATGAATCCAATATATCCAATCAAATAAGAATTAGAAACCGAATAGGAATAAAGTATCAATGGCATAATGCAAAACAACAACTCTATCTTTTTGACGAACCATTTGCAAATATTGTTGGCGCATTGGACGATAAACACATCTATGACCACAATAGAATAGGCCTTATGTATTCGCACAATATCACGAACTCTCTAAAATTTGACGTGGGATATATTTACATTGATAGATTGACTCGAAATCATACAGAATCTATTGAAGATAGTAATTTTGTTCTAAACCTAATGTTTCAACTGTAGCTACTAATTTCGTCGTTAATTTTTGCAAAAAGATTGTATATTTGCAAGACATAGTACCTAAACCAAAACCATTATGAGTGCATCAATGATTTTTATACTTTTATACGGATTTTTTGCCATTACGTTTATCCAATCAGGCATAGACAAAATCCTTGATACAGAAGGGAATTTAGGCTGGTTCAAAAGTCAATTTCAAAACTCCTTTTTATCCAAAATAATTACGCCACTCTTTTGGGCAATTACTATTCAAGAATTATTGGTGGGAGGAATGATGTTGCTTTCTATTTTTAATGGTGCCAAAGCACTTTTATCGTATCGTTCCAATCAATTTTTTGAATATCACGCCGATGATGTTCCTTTTATTTTTGCGTTATTTGTGTTGATTCAACTATTTTTTGGACAACGAATAGCAAAAGATTATGTAGGCGCATCGGGCATTATTCCTTATATTATTTTGGCGGTAGTTAGCTGGACACTCGCTTTGTTTTTATAAAAATATCAACTCAAACTAATGACCCAAAATAGCATTGTAGCTACTTTTGCAGGCGATTCGGGAGATGGCGTACAACTTTTGGGCACGCTATTTTCGGATAATATCGCATTGCAAAATTACCAACTCAATACCTTTCCCGACTATCCTGCGGAAATACGAGCACCGGCAGGAACGGTTCACGGCGTTTCTGGCTTCAAAATCCAATGGGGTGGCGATAATGTCCTAACGCCTGGCGATGCTTCGGATATACTGGTAGCATTCAACGCCGCCGCTTTTAAAAAATATCGTTCGAATCTCAAACCCAATGGAATCTTAGTCTATGACCCCGAAGGATTCGATTCCAAAAACTGTAAATTAGCTCAATTTGACCTTCAAGAATTAGAAAATTTAGATTTTCGGAAATTTGAAATTCCTATTTCAAAAATGACATTGGAAGGGCTTAAGGATTTTGAAATTTCTATAAAAGAAAAAAATCAGAACAAGAATATTTTCGCACTTGGTTTTTTATTATTTTCTATTGAAAATCACTTAGTGATAACAAAAAATTTATTATCAGAGAAATTCAAGCAACTCAAATCGGGACTAGAAGCTATGCAGACTTGCCTTAATTTGGGTTATCATTTTGCCGAAACGATTGAATTTTCGATCTCTAAATCTAGCACATTATCCCAAAGCAAAAAATCGAAAGGCACATATAGAAATATTCAAGGAAATACCGCGGTAGCCTTAGCCTTGATGAGTGCACCCGAAGTATTTGGAAGAAAATTGCTTTTTGGAGGATACCCTATTACGCCTGCATCGGATATTTTGCACGAATTGGCTCGCTACCCGATAGAAAATTTGACGGTAGTACAAGCCGAAGATGAAATTGCAGCTGTAGCTACGGCATTAGGGGCTTCTTATGGCGGTGCTATTGGCGTTACAGCTTCATCAGGCCCAGGATTGGATTTAAAACAAGAAACCATAAGCTTGGCTCATAGCGCCGAACTTCCGCTACTCATCATAGACGTACAACGCGCAGGACCTAGCACGGGAATGCCCACAAAAGTAGAACAATCGGACTTGGAGCTGACCTATTATGGAAGACACGGCGAATGTCCCGTACCTATTTTAGCTATAAAATCGCCCGCTACAGCATTTCAGAGCATTTTGGATGCTATAGAAATTATGATAAAATTTCAAACCCCACTTTTTGTATTGAGTGATGTAAGTATTGCAAATGGTGCCGAACCTTGGCTGATACCTACTATTACACCACGTTCTATTGAAATAAAAACTCAAGGAAAGGCTTTTGAACGAAATGAGAATTTAGTAAAACCTTGGATTAGTCCAGGAACAGAAGAAAGTATGTTTGTTTTGGGTGGTTTGGAAAAAGGATTTGAAGATGGCGGTATTTCGTATGATGCCAAAAATCACGAGAAAATGACTCATACTAGACAGCAAAAAGTAGAAAATATTGCCCAATATATCCCTCCATTTGAGTTAGAGAACTATTCCGCACCAAAGGGGACTCTTGTATTATCTTGGGGTTCGACATTTGGAGCTGTAAAAGCAGCTATATTGGCCATTAAAGACGAAAATCCAAATTTAGAATTGGCACACGGACATTTAGAGTGGATAAGACCATTTCCAAAAGGACTGGAAAATATTATAAAACAATACGACAACATCATAGTAGCGGAGCTAAATATGGGACAATTGGCACAAATTATCAGGAGTGAATTTTGTGTAAAAACGCATCAAATTAATAAAATTCAAGGCACGCCATTTTTGGTAAGTGAACTAAAAGACGAAATTATAAAATGTATCGATATTTCTTAAGCGGATTACTCTTTTTCTTAGCATCAGCCCTATTCTTATCCTTTGTAGATGGAGAAGAAAAAGCAAAGGTAATCGTAAATATGGATTATGTAAAACAAATGCAAGAAATCGACGTAACTCGCAGTATTATTTCTACCCTTTCTCACGAGAGTTTTGCAGGAAGAGATATTAAGTCGGGTTCCATAGAATTGACAAAAAGTTTTATAGAAAATTTCCTCATTCGCAATAATATCAAGCCTTTGATAGGCAATACCTACCGCCAAAAATTTGTATTGGAGGATAATATTTTTACCGATAATATTGTGGCGTTAATTGATAATGCCAAACCAAAGAATGAATATATCGTTCTTTGTGCCAATTACGATAATTTGGGCATAGCGGATTCGTATGAAAATGACCCTAAAGACCAAATTTATAATGGCGCCAATGACAATGCTTCGGGTTGTGCCGCCTTAATGCAAATGGCAAAATTTCTAAATCAATTCAAATTTAATAAAAAAGTATTGATCGTATTTCTATCTGGAAAGCATTACAGCAACTATGGCGCTGGTTTTTTTGCTGATTTTGCCAAAAAAAGCAATATCAATATCAAATCTGTTATAAATATTGAAATGATAGGCAAGGAACTGAAGGGAAACCGAGGGAAAGTTTATATGAATGATAAAGAATTTTCCAATTTATCGTTTGAGCTTAACTTTGCACTGAGAGAACGATTTATAGTAGAAAAAGAAGAAAAAGATATTGATGATATGGAAGAAATTGAGCCCAAACAAGACCATTTACCTTTTTATAATATATATAAAATTCCTGCAAATACTATAACAACTTTTGATGGAAGAACCGAT
>CAZUUI010000119.1:0-2932 GCA_964622955.1 uncultured Chitinophagaceae bacterium
TTAAAAGAAAAATTGACGTTAGCGATTCAGTTTTTTATGAAGTAATTCATTTTATACTATTCTGATTTTTTTCATTATTTTTGTTCAAATAAAATTGATACGAAAATGAATAAACAATTGCTTTTATTTTTATTACTTTGCTTTTCCGTTCCTTATTATGGAGATTCTCAGATTGTTAGTACGAATACATTAGAAGAGGCTTTCAAAAAAGCTAAGAAGGAAAACAAGTTGGTTTTTGTAGAATTTTTCAATTCCGATTGTTCGCATTGTAAAGAGTTGGAACCTTTTTTCAAAGATGTTGAAGTAGGAAAGATCTACAATAAACATTTTGTAACGTACAAAATGGATACAAAAAACTTTAAAGATGACGATAAGGGATTTATGCAAATCTATAATCTCTTTATAGAAAGTATCCCCTATTTTTTCTTCTTTGACAAGGATATGAATTTTGTTTATTTCTCAAAGCCTTCTCCTTCTTTTGACAATTTTAAAGAAATAGCTACCAAAGCATTGGACAGTCAAGTACGTTTTACGTATTTGGAACAAAAATATAAAAGTGGCGATAGGAATTTGAATCGATTATATACGTATTCGCAGTGGTTGAAAATCTTAAGAAAAGATAGTTTATTGGATCAAATATCCGATGATTTATTTACAAAATATCCAAAAGAGAAATTAGCGGACAATAAAAGCTATTTATTGCTAAAACATTGCGTATATAGATTCGATAATGGATTTTTCACGTATTGGTATAACCACATCGATTCTATTGAACCGAATAAAATTAACGTAAGTAAAACAGACCTTTTAAATACATTGAGCCGAATTGCTTATAAAAGTTTGGATCTTGATAAAAAGAAAAACTATAATCGAACTCAAATAGCTCAATTGAAAGAAATTTTGATTAAACTTCAAATTAATCCTGACCCTTGGCTTTATTTTTGGGAAGAGGATTTGAAAATTTCCATAAAAGAAAACCAAATGGAAGAAGCTTTTCAATATGCCCAAAAGATTTTGGAACGCGAAAATTATGCGCCTCAAACTACAGCATTTTATGTAGAACGATTTATCGATTTATTTCCAAAAACTTGTAAGCACAATACCATAAATGAGTGGATCTCAAAACTTGAAAAAAACAAAAAACTGGATGTAGATCAAAACACAGTCAATCGTTTGAAGGATTTGTATTCCAAGAAATTTTTAAAATAACTTATACCAATTCCGCAGTCATATAGAGCAAAGGCTCTACCTGCGTCAATCGTACTTTTTGGATTGTATTTTTTAGCGATTCCTGAAATGGAATACGCACACGAATATAATTTTGAGTATATCCATTGATAAAACCATTGTCATTTTCGTGTTCAAAAAGGACATTGGCTGTATCACCTATGTGTTTTTCGTAAAATATACGTTTATGTTTATCGGATAATGATCTAAACTGTTTGTTTCTATCTCTTCTCACTTCTATCGGAATTACAATATCTGATTTTACAGCACGTGTATTATCTCTTTCGGAATACGTAAATACGTGAAGATACGACACATCTAATTGATTTACAAAATTGTAACTTTCAAGAAATGCTTTTTCGTCTTCTTCAGGAAAACCTACAATTACATCTACTCCAATGCCTGCGTGAGGTATTTTTTCTCGAATATAGGCTATTTTATCTTTATAAAAAGTACTGTCATATTTTCGGTGCATTTCTTTCAAAACGCTATCCGAGCCACTTTGAAGTGGAATATGAAAATGAGGCATCAACTTATTGCTAGACGCAACCAAATCAATAATTTCGGAAGTCAACAAATTGGGTTCAATCGAAGAAACACGAATTCTGACGCCATCCTGTTCCTTTTCTATTTCTTTTAATAAATCAAAAAATGTTTCTTCGGTTCTTATTTTCCCATCTTCATTCTTCCCAAAATCTCCCGTATTTACCCCCGTGAGTACTATTTCTTTAACTCCAGTAGCTACGGCTTTTCGATAAATTTTCATAGTAGCCTCTACCGATTGGCTTCTACTGCGTCCTCTCGCCAATGGAATGGTACAAAATGTACAAAAATAATCACAACCATCTTGAATTTTCAAAAAAGTTCGGGTTCTATCTCCTGATGAAAAAGTGGGGACAAATTCATTGATTTCTTTAATATCTTCTGCAAAAACTTTCTCCGAATAAGAATCAATTGTTTCCAAATGATCCACTAATTTAAACTTATCCGAAGCCCCTAAAACCAAGTCTACACCTTCTATTGAGGCGATTTCGGTAGGTTTTAACTGCGCATAACATCCAATAATGATAACTTTTGAATCAGGTGATTTTCGTTTGATTTGACGAACGATAAATCTACATTCTTTATCGGCATTTTCGGTAACACTACAGGTATTAATTACATAAAAATCAGCATTTTCGGTATAATCTACTTTTACAAAACCTCTATCAATAGCTTGATTGGCCAAACTAGAAGTTTCGGAAAAATTAAGCTTACAGCCCAATGTATGAAACGCAATTTTTCTTTCGTAATTCATTAAATTTCGTTGTAGTTAAACGTATATCCCCCCAATTTATGTTTTTTCTTCAAACTCATATCTTGAATCGATTCGGGCTTGACACCGGTGTAATAAATCTCAATTTTCTTTTCATTCAAATCTACATCGGTGCTTACTACATTCATAGATTTTGAAGCTAATACTTGTGAAACATATTGATCCAAATTATGCATTACGATTGATTTTCGCAACGTATGCGTCGTATACCAAAATCCTATTACCAATATAACAACTCCCAAAATTCCAATTAAAATTTTACCCATTTTCTCAATTGCATCATTTTTGATACCTAATAAAAAAGTAACCAATAAAGCGCTAAACAAAAGGAAAAAAGAAATAACTAAATAGAAATAAAAACTGGTATTGAGCAAATCCAATTCGTAATAT
>CAZUUI010000119.1:2942-6493 GCA_964622955.1 uncultured Chitinophagaceae bacterium
GCAATCCCAGCAATTAAGGCTACAAAAATTTCGGCAAAAGAACTGTGATTGAAGGCTTGTAAACTTGTTTTGGCAATATAAATTGGCGAAATATAAAAATACACTACACTAACTGTAAGCGCCAAAAGAATTTGTATCAAAATATTTTTCAACGAAGCCTGAACCAATTGTACATTTTGGCTAGCAATGCCTGCACCTAGACCATAATAAGGCATCATCATTGGAAATAATATTAATCCACCCATTACAGCCATAGTTGAACTTGTATTTAAACCAATACAAATCAACAAAATAGAAATAAACATTGAAATAAACTTCTCTTTGGAAACTTTCAAATGGATGAGCATTGAATTTGAAACTGCGTCAAATTGACTTGGCTCAAGATTCAATAAATTTCTAAAAAAAAGTCGTAATCTTTCTAATAATTCCAAAATACTCTATTTATTTTTATTAAAGCTACAAAGATATAAATTTCAAACTATATGCCTGAAAAACAAGCAAAAAGAATGCTAATTTGTCTTTTCAGGACGCATTTGAGGGAATAATAAAACCTCTTGAATACTGGCATTATTGGTGAAAAACATCACCAAACGGTCAATTCCTATTCCCAAACCAGATGTAGGCGGCATTCCATATTCTAGTGCTCTTACAAAATCCATATCTATCATCATCGCTTCATCATCTCCTTTTTCGGCCAATTTCATTTGCTCTCTAAAACGCTCCATCTGATCGATAGGATCATTGAGCTCGCTATATGCATTTGCTACTTCTTTTCCATTTACAAATAATTCAAAACGCTCAGTCAAATTAGGATCATTTCTGTGTTTTTTGCACAACGGCGACATTTCTATAGGATAATCGGTAATAAAAGTAGGCTGAATCATAAATTCTTCACATTTCTCACCAAAAATTTGATCGATCAACTTACCTCTTCCCATCGTATTATCCACAGGTACTTTCAAATCTCTACAAACATTGCGAATTTCATCTTCGCTCATTTTAGAAATATCAATTCCCGTATATTCTTTGATAGCGTCATACATAGACAATCTTCTGTATGGACCTGCAAACTCAATTTCATTTTCTCCAAAAGCAATTTTAGTTTTGCCAAAAACTTCTATGGCAATATGCTCCAAAGTTTGCTCCGTAAAAGTCATCATCCAATTATAGTCTTTGTAAGCTACATAGATTTCCATTGCCGTAAACTCTGGATTGTGTGTTCGGTCTATCCCTTCGTTTCTGAAATTTTTTGAAAATTCAAAAACCCCTTCAAAACCTCCTACAATCAATCTTTTCAAATACAATTCATTAGCAATACGCATGTACAATGGAATATCCAATGCATTGTGATGTGTAATAAATGGACGTGCAGCGGCACCACCCGGAATTGACTGCAAAACGGGGGTGTCTACTTCCAAATATCCTTTTGACAAAAAGAAGTTTCGCATAGATTGAATAATTCTTGAACGAAGCATAAAAGTCTCTTTCACGCCTTTATTCACAACTAAATCTACGTATCGCATTCTATATCGAGCCTCAATATCGCTGAAAGCATCGTGTACATTGCCTTCTTCATCGGTTTTCACTACGGGAAGTGGTCTTAGCGTTTTTGACAAAATCGTTAATTCACTCACGTGAATACTCGTATGCCCCGTTTTGGTTTTGAAGGTGTAGCCCTTTACCCCAATAAAATCTCCTAAATCCAAGTATTTCTTAAACACCGCATTATAAAACGTTTTATCCTCTCCAGGGCAAATTTCATCGCGATTGATATAAAGTTGAATACGACCTTTGCCATCTTGCAATTCTGCAAATGCAGCCTTGCCCATATCACGCACACTCATCAAACGACCTGCTAAAACAACGTCTTGAAAGTTCTTCTTTTCCTCATCAAATTGTTCCAAAATATCTACAGAATAGGCATTTACCTTAAATTCTGCTGCAGGATAAGGATCTATCCCCGCCTCGATAATTTTGGCTAAATTATTTCTTCTTTGAATTTCTAATTCGCTCAATTGATGACTACTTGCTGATTCCATTTATTTGATTACTAATTATTTGATATTTTAAAAGCTACAAAAATATAAAAAATCTTTTAGCTAATAGGCTTTTTGATTGATTTATTAAAGAAAAACAATATTTTTGTACTCTTTAATCTATTTTTCAAGTCTTAAATTAAAATTATTGACCAATATACCTCAAATTGACAAAAGCTGGACACTCTTTTTGGATAGAGATGGTGTAATCAATTCGTTTGAGGAAGGAAAAACAATTCGTACAATCAAAGATTTTAATTTTATTGACGGAAGTATTGAAGGTATTGTAATGGCTACTCAACTATTTGGGAGAATAATTGTAGTAACGAATCAACAAGGTGTTTTTTCAAAAGAAATAGACAAGATAGAATTAGAAAAAATTCATTTTTATATTCAAGATACAGTAAAAGCACAAAAAGGAAAAATTGATGCTATTTATTATTGTCCATATCCTAGCAAATGGAATCCTAGGTGTAGAAAACCCAATCCAGGAATGGCAATCTGGGCCAAACAAGATTTTCCTGAAATTGATTTCAAAAAATCTATTATAATTGGCGACAGTAAAACGGATATGGAATTTGGACACAACTTAGGTATGTATAAAATTTTAATTGATAATCAAGAAATTAAAAATTCTGAGATTAATTTCAATTTAAAATTTAACAATTTTTATGAATCAATCAAGTATTTATCTAGGCATTAGAACTGTTGATAAAAAAAATGTTGTAAAAAGTTGCAATTTTGTCTAATTCTTCTTACTTTTGCAGAAAATAAAAGATATGTTAACTGCAACTGCTATTAAAGTAAATCCAAAGTATATAGAAAACCCATTTTCAATTACAGAATTTATAGAATTTATTGATGATATTTTGAAAGAAAATTCGCCATTAAATGGAGTCTATAAAGCTTCAAATCGATTGAGAGCTGTAGAATTAGTTAAAGGAATTTTGGAGCGCAATATGAATTTTAAACTTAAAGATTCATTGGTTCAATTACTTAAAAAACCAAAATCAATCAAACTAGTATTAGTTACAGAACCTTGGAGTGTTGATACCGCTAACATTTTAAGAGTTTTGGAGAGTATAGAAATGGCTGGATTGGGCAAAATTCAATTGATGATATTTTTGAGAGAAAATAACACCGATATTACAGAAAAAATACTAAATAATGCAAATACACCTATTCCAAGATTATTAGTTTTGGATAGAAAAAATGAAATCAAATGGATTTGGGGGCCTAGAACTGAAAATGCTGAGAGCTTTTTGGAAGATTTAAAATCTAAAGGAACCGATAAAATGGAACAATTCAAATTGATGCAAGAATGGTATGTAAATGACAATGCACAATCATTCCAAAACGAATTTGAAAGTCATTTAACGGAGATTTTCTCAGGATTGTAAAATTGGTGATTTGTGATTTGTGATTTGTGATTTGTAATATTAGTTTTTTCAATAGACTCTGGCTTTAGCCAGAGATAAAAGATATAATTTATTTATTCAATAGGGCAAACGAATT
>CAZUUI010000120.1:0-2538 GCA_964622955.1 uncultured Chitinophagaceae bacterium
AATATTTTTAAAGGTATTATTCTTCTATCACCAATCGTGCAGAACGTTTTTTAGGTTCTGGAGTAGCAGGTGTAGCGGGTGTTTCTATCGTCATAGAAGGCTTTGATGTAGTAGCAGGTGTACTTACATTTGTAGCTGGAGTTGATGTAGTAGTAGGTGTTGTCGTTTTAGGAGTAGAAACAGGTGTTGTAGTAGTAGGAGTAGATGCTGCCTTTACCGTAGTTGCGGGCGTAGACGTTGTCGTTGTTTTTTGAGGCAAAATTGCGTTTGCTTTTGCTTTCAAATCCTCTTCCATTTTTTTGTTTAAAATAGCCGTTTTGGCATCTTCTGTAGTTTTTACGCCTATTTCTTTTACCATAGTTCCTGTAGCAGGTGTAGTCGTTTTTGTATTATTTATTACATTACTAGCTGTACTTTTTACGTTGGCAGCTGTTTTATTGATCAAATTGGTAGATTTTGGCACTTCATTTACCTTTGGCAAATCTTCTTTTGATGTTTTAGGCACGGTAATATCTTCTATAATATTTTTCTTTTCATTTTTTGGCTTACTCATTTGTCTAGCAATAGCTATAGAATCCAAAAATTCTTTTCTTGAAATAGGGTCATAATTTTCCAACATTTTTTCAAATGATTTTTCATCATCTTTTGTAATCATAACTACTCTTGCCAATAATTCTTTTGAAGCATCGCTTTGAGGAGTAAAAATTCTGTCTTTTGCACGCTCTTCAGGCGTACGGGTATCAGGCAATTTTGAAGGAGGATCGTTGGATACAACTTGTCCATTAATAATATTAACACTGTTTTTTTCCAATTCAAAGGCAGCTTTTTGTGCAGCTAAAATTGCTTCTCTTTTGCGCTCTTTTTCAAATGCATAGAATAAACTGTCTTTCAAATAATCTTCTCTTGTATATTCTTTGTCCAATTTAGGTTTTGGAAGTTGAGCCATTTCTTTACCTTTGATAGGTTCTACCTTTACAGGTATTTCTGTTTTAGTTGCTTGATTTTTCGCAGTTTCTTTAGCTTTAGCTATTTCTACTTTAGCCGTTTCTTTTATTTCTGGTTTTGAAGCGTTTATTTCTGGAGTTACTACTTGTTTTTCTTCAGGTTTGCTTACCTGCATCATGTCTACTTCTGCTTTTACAGTACTTCTGTTTTTATTAATTCTAGCAAGAGGATCCATGCTTTTAGCCTTTTCTTTTATTTTAGCTATTTCTGACTCTATTTTTGGACTTTGTATATTTTCAGTTATAGGCTTTTGAATATTATTTACAATCATTTCCTCTTTTGGTAATGAGTTTAAATTTGTATCCTTTTTAATAGGGGTATTTGCTTTTTCAGCAATTTCTTTTTTAGCTTTTGCTTCCTTCTCTTTAGCTAAAAGGAGCTCTTTTTCAGCTTTTTCTTTAGCTAGCTGAGCTTCTTTAGCGAGTTTAGCTTCTTTTTCAGCAATTTCTTTTTTAGCTTTTGCTTCCTTTTCTTTAGCTAAAAGGAGCTCTTTTTCGGCTTTTTCTTTAGCCAATTTCTCTTCTTTTTCCTTTTGGGCTTTAGCTAACAGTGCTTCTTTAGCCATTTTGGCTTCTTTCTCTAATTTTTCTTTTTGTACTTTAGCTTCATTTTCCTTAGCTAACAAAATTTCTTTGTTTGCTTTTTCTTTGGCTAGTAGCGCTTCCTTATCTTTTTTCTCTTTAGCTAATTGGGCTTCTTTTGCCAGTTCGGCTTTGATTGCTTCCTTTTCTTTTATCTTTTTATCTAGAGCTATGAGCTCTTCGTTATTATTTTTAGGCGTTATAGTTGGCTTTGTATTTGTTTTTACTTCAGTTGTAGCTAATTTAGCCTTTGCTTTTTCTTTTTCAAGTTTTGCTAGCTCCATTGTTTTGTTTATTTCAGATCTTTTTATAGAATCTTCAATTCGTTTTTTATTTTCTTTGTTTTTGATTGCAAGCAAATTCGCATTTTTGATAGAGTCCAGTTTTTCTTTTTGGGCTTTTGTCAAATTCGCAGTAATGTTTTTTTCTTTTTCAGCTTTTTCTTTTGCTAATTGGGCTTCTTTTTCTTTGATAGATTGAATGCTGTCCATCATTTTTTTCTTATCATCTTCTTTAGACTTTTTTATAGCCATTTCCATTGATGCTTTTCTATTTGCTTCCGTTTTTGCATCCAACGGTGGGTTTGTAGATTTCACGCCCAAAACTGCCATAGCATTATCCAATTCTTTATTATTAACTACTGGTGGTTCAGGCTTTTTGAACTCCTCTTTTGGCTTCTCTTCAATAACTGTTTTTGGTTTTTCTGCCACTACAGGTTTCTCAATTTTAGTTTCAATTTTTGATTCCACTTTTACCGTATTGCTAGCATATTCAGCTGTTGTAGTCTCTGTTTTTGCTGGTTTGTATTTATCATCTTCTTTTACAGTCGAATAGGGTTTTTGTTGCTTGTTCAGCGATTCATCTTTTGCTATATTTGATGCAATTGCATCAACTTTCAATGGTAAATTACCTGGAGTTACTTCTTTGCCGTCTAATATTGCATCAAAATCTG
>CAZUUI010000120.1:2548-6445 GCA_964622955.1 uncultured Chitinophagaceae bacterium
TCTGAATAAAATTTGTCCAAAACTCTTCGCATACTTATCCACATAGCATAATTGGTGCCTTCAAGATAGTCTGTAGTGTATGAATCTTGCCAGTCGGTTTCTCCTTTTGTGAAAAAATAAAAATCTTCGTACGCTTTTTCCAATACGGTATTGTTTTCTTTTACCAATTTCATATTCACACGGGTATAAATCTTATATCCTTTTGGGTCGTAGATAAAATTGGGGTAATGTACCTCTACCGACGGACTCAAAACATAAGTAGCTCCCGCTTTTGTAGGCAATAAACTGTATTTAAAGTTTTGAAAATCTTGGTTGATTTTTTCTTTAAAGTTATGCTTGTATGGAAAAGTCCAAAAGTCACGAATAAGCTCTACTTTGATGGAATCATTGATTTGCTTGTTCCAATTGTTGGGTCTATTGTCTACCAAATCCGCAATGTAAATAGGATCGCGCTTTTCGGTTTTGAGCTGATATTGCGTTTTGTTATAAAAAGCAGATTGTGTATTGCCCTTCAAAGCCGTCTTTAATGGGTTTTGTGCTATAGACAAAATGAAACTTGATGCAAATAAGATGCTTAATGTGTACTTCATATCTTTTGAAGACTTTTAAGATTAGATTAAAGTGTCAAAATTAGTATATTTTTTATAATTTACAACTTATTTTTAAAAATATCTGTTAAAACTAATTTTTCTTTTGTAGAATTGCACTATAAAACGCCATTTAAAATTCATTTTTTCATTCAAAATGTTGTCAAAAATTAGCCAATTATTCGCTTCCAAAGAATTCAAACGATTTCGAAAAAATAAACTTGCAATAGCTGGGCTGTGGTTTATTATTTTGTTATTTTTTGTCTGCATTTTCGGCTATTTTTTAATTCCAGAGAATGTTTCGGACGCTAATCTTCAACGTCTTGATTTTAAGCTAAAAACACCTGGTTTTTCAATGAGATATTTACCTTTAATCGAAAGTAAATCGTTTCATTTATCCGATTTTTTCTTTGGTGCTGAATCTAATGAAAATAAGTTGTGGCTTTGTGATAGTTTTTATACAAATAACAATCAATTTTTTTATCAAAATAAATTTCACGTTTGGAAGTCTATTCCTTTATCTCAGATTTTAACTTCTAATGAATTAAATTCTAAAGAAATGGATATTCTTGTTTCTTCAAAAATTAAAACGAGGACATTTCTCTTGGGAACAGATAGCCTAGGGCGCGATGTCTATAGTCGCTTAATATTAGGTGCTCGAATTTCCCTTTCGGTTGGTTTCATTGCAGTATTTATTTCCCTGATTATAGGAGTAATTTTGGGAATGTTATCCGGCTATTATGGCGGGAGAATCGATAAGGTTATTATGTGGGTAATCAATGTTTTTTGGTCTATCCCTACCGTGTTGTTGTCAATGGCTTTGCTAGTAGCTTTTCCATCGGAAAGCAAGCACCAATATCTTATTGTTTTTGTGGCTGTAGGGCTTACGATGTGGGTCGATACGGCTCGATTAATCAGAGGTCAATTTATGCAAATTAAACAAAAATCGTTTGTTGAAGCTACGCAATCTCTTGGTTTCTCAGATTTTAGAATAATTTTCAAGCATATATTTCCCAATACGTTTACCACCTTAATTGTCATTACATCTTCAAATTTTGCTACGGCTATTTTGCTCGAATCAGGGTTGAGCTATCTTGGATTGGGCGTTCAGCCGCCTACGCCATCTTGGGGAAGTATGATGCGTGAATATTTTGCGTTTATTGGTTCAGATTTATCGTATTTATCTATTTTTCCTGGCTTGTGTATTTCGTTGGCTGTTTTTGCGTTTAATGCTTTGGGAAATGGGCTTCGCGATGCATTTGATATCAAAGGATTATAAAAATAAACACAAATTAAAAATTAAAATAACAAGGGCAATTGTATAAAGCAATATTTTTAGCCATTTGGGATTGACAAAAGTGCCCATAATGACTCTATTGGAGGTGAAATATACCAGTGGAAAAACCGCAAATCCTAATTGTATACTCAAAATCACTTGACTCAAAACCAACATATCCATCGTTTTTTCTTCTCCAAAAAAATGCAGAATGATCCAAGAAGGCAATATTGCTAAACTTCTAGTAATCAACCTTCTAAGCCAAGGTTTAATTTTCAAATTCACAAAGCCTTCCATTACAATTTGACCTGCCATTGTACCGGTAATAGTCGCATTTTGTCCGCTAGCTAGTAATGCTACTGCAAATAATATACTTGCAAAACCCACGCCGAGCAATGGATTTAAAAGTTTGTAAGCATCCATAATATCTACTACCTCGTGCATACCATTTTTATAGAATGTAGCTGCCGCTAAAATTAAAATACTCGCATTGATAAAAAATGCAATACTCAAAGACAACGTACTATCAATCGTACTGTAAAAAATGGATTTGGAACGATCTTCTTTTTTATGATTTTTTTTCACCAAAGCAGAATGTAAATAAAGATTATGCGGCATAACGGTAGCACCTAGAATTCCAATCGCAATCCAGCGCATATTGGCATCCAAAATAAGTGACGTTTTGGGAATGAATCCCATTATTATTTTTGAAAAAAGAGGCCCAGCCAAGTACAATTCAATTGAAAAACATAAAAAGATAATGGCAATGAGTCCCGCAACAAAATATTCAAGCCATTTATAGTATTTGTCAAATAAAAATAGTATGAAAAGAATGTCAACAGCTGTGATTAAAACGCCCCATTGTAGCGGAATCCCAAATAGAAGCTTGAGCGCAATAGCACTACCCAGTACTTCGGCTAAATCCATAGCGATGATACCAATTTCGGCCAATATCCACAACATAAAATTTACTGGTTTTGAATAATATCGTTTGGAGGCCTCCGCCAAATCCAATCCTGTAGCGATTCCCAATCGTATAGCCGCGTGCTGCAAAAAAATGGCAAAAATATTCGATATTAATATACCAAAAAGGAGCTGATATTCAAACTTGCTACCACCAGCAATGTCCGTAGCCCAATTTCCAGGGTCCATGTATCCAACCGCTACAAGAAATCCTGGCCCAAAATAACGCATTAATTTATACATACTTATATCTTATTTTGCACAATTTTTATGCAAAGCTAAAAATATTTTTAGGAATGCCTAAAAATTATTTTCGTTTTTTAGCAAAAAACTCTTGCATCAATGATTTGCAGGCTTGTTCTTCTATTCCCCCAATAATTTCTGTTTTGGGATGCAAAAGGGAAGGACTATATAGCGAAAATCCACATTTATCTTCTTTGGCACCATAAACTATCGTGCCTATTTGAGACCAACGAAGTGCGCCCGCACACATTGCACACGGCTCAATTGTAACATAAAGGGTACATTCTTTCAAATATTTTGAATTCATATATGAAAAAGCACTTGTCAATGCAATGATTTCCGCATGTGCTGTACTATCATTGAGCATTTGAGTTTGGTTATAACCTCGTGCTATAATTTGATTTTTGGCTACAACAATTGCACCAATAGGGATTTCATCGGCTTCAAAAGCCCGCAATGCCTCTTTCAACGCTTGATTCATAAAATGTGTATGGTCTATCATATCTCTTATTTATATGAAAAATTTATAATACTTTTTTATTTAATTCCATTCCAGCGCATTCGCTCAGGTTCGGTTACAGGAATTATTGGAAAATTTGGTTTTGTAATGGGTGGAGAAAAAAGTTTGTTGTTTTGTAAGACCTTTCCATTGTTTTCTGAAAAATTAAAATCAATGTCTTTGGAAGGAAAAACGATTGGAGAAAGTCTATATTTCACTTTAGCCAATCCATTCAGGGTTTGTTTTTTTTGGAAAATGGCTGGAAACTCAAATAATACATCGCTTACCGTCCAGAATCCTTTGTTGTTTTTTTCAAAAAGGACTTTGGC
>CAZUUI010000121.1:0-6445 GCA_964622955.1 uncultured Chitinophagaceae bacterium
CTTTTCAATATTTATGGCAATAAGATCACGAGATTATTTTTATTTGGGTTTTATAGCTTTAATCGTTTACTATTGTCTATTTGAATCTATCTTCAACAATCAAACAGGTGTTGTATATTTCAGCTTATTCAACGCCCTATTTCTCCTCAAATCGAGGTTGAGAATAAAAACGAAGGAATAGAATTTTGAAAGTAAGGATCTACTTCAAACCATTTCTTATTCCATGTACAATTTCTATTGCCTTTTTTGAGACAGAAATAGGGAAGCCATTTCCTTCCAAAATAGCCTTGTAGCTATCAGTATGTAGTTCGGTAAATCCATCCGAAAATTCTATTTCTTCACCTTCCATTTGTAAGGTTCGGTAAGTTCGTTTACCTTGTAATTTTACTTGTTCAGGGATTTGATTATAATCTATGCTTAAGAACCAATCTACATCTGCTTTTTCCAATTTTAAAAATCCACTTGCAGTGTCTTCATTGTGTATATCCACTTTGTTTTCAACTATATCACCAAAAATCCAAGTAAGCATATCAAAAAAGTGCACACCAATATTAGTAGCGATACCTCCTGATTTACTCATATCTCCTTTCCAACTATGATGATACCATTTTCCTCTTGATGTCATATATTTCAAAGACACCTTGAATCGTTTATCTTTTGGACTATTCAATACTTTTTCTCGCAATGCAATTATACTTGGATGCAATCTCAACTGTAATATTGTAAAAGCTTTTTTGCCCGTTTCTTTTTCTATTTCCATCAGGGCATCTACGTTCCATGGATTCAATACCAATGGTTTTTCACATATCACATCACAGCCACTTTTAAGACCAAAACGTATATGAGCATCATGCAAATAATTAGGACTACAAATACTGATAATATCAATAGGATTGCCTTCTCTTCGAAGTTTATCTATATGTCTATCAAATCGTTCAAATTCAGTGAAAAAATCTGCATCGGGAAAATGACTATCCATAATACCTACACCATCGTATGGATCAAATGCAGCTACTAATTCATTTCCTGTATCTTTTATAGCTTTCATATGTCTTGGAGCAATATACCCTGCAGCTCCTATTAGTGCAAAACGTTTCATATATACTATAATCTACTTGTTACCAAATTTTTATCTAAAAATCCTTTTATGTCAAAAATCACCGTTTTTGAAGTGGAAATTTGATTAAAATCAATAGTCTTAAATTCTTTATGTGCTACAGCCAATACCACCGCATCAAAAGTATTTATTGGCAATTCATTGACTATTTCCAAATTATATTCATGCTCCACCTCATTTTTATCAGCTTGTGGATCAAAAATAGTTACTTGAGTTCCATATTCTTTAAAAGATTTGACCATATCGGCTACTTTGGTATTTCGCACATCGGGACAATTTTCTTTAAAGGTAAAACCTAGAACTAAAACATTTGAATTCTTAACCTCAATGTCTTTTTTTATCATTAATTTTACAACTTGTGAGGCTACATATTCACCCATTCCATCGTTCATCTTTCTTCCTGCAAGAATAATTTCGGGCGTATATCCATGAGCCTGAGCTTTTTGAGCCAAATAATATGGATCTACTCCTATACAATGTCCACCCACCAATCCAGGTTGAAAAGGAAGAAAATTCCACTTTGTAGCTGCAGCTTTCAAAACCTCTTGGGTATCAATCCCTAATGCATTAAATATCTTTGAAAGCTCATTTACAAATGCAATATTAATGTCTCGTTGTGAATTTTCTATAACCTTTGCTGCTTCAGCTACTTTTATGGATGGTGCTAAATAAGTACCTGCAACTATCACGGATGAATAAATTTCATCTACTTTCTTTGCTACCTCTGGAGTAGAACCCGAGGTTACTTTCAATATCTTTTCTACAGTATGTTCTTTATCGCCAGGATTTATTCTTTCTGGAGAATAGCCTGCATAAAAATCTACATTAAATTTCAAACCACTTACTTTTTCAAGAACGGGAATACATTCCTCTTCTGTTACACCTGGATATACTGTAGATTCATAGATTACAATATCTCCTTTTTTCAAAACCTTTCCTACAGTTTCACTCGCTTTATACAATGGCGTTAAATCGGGATTATTAAATTTATCTACAGGCGTAGGAACCGTAACTACATAGATGTTAGCAGCAGCTATTTCATTTGAATCACAAGTAAAATACAGTCCTTTTTCTTTATTTGAAAAATCGGATATTATCACTTCTTTCAACGTTTTTTCATCTACTTCTAATGTTAGGTCGATACCTTGTCTCAGTTCGTCTATACGTTTTGAATTAATATCAAATCCATATACCAAATATTTTGTAGCAAATAGCCTTGCTAGAGGCAACCCTACATATCCTAATCCTATAATTGCAATTTTTGTCATTGATTATTCTAGTAAAAAACAAAAATAATGTTTTTTTTTATTTTATATTTAATTTATTAATAAATAAAGAATTTATTTAATCATTTTTAGAAAATCGTCAAATAAATATCTACTATCGTGAGGACCTGGACTACTTTCAGGATGATATTGAACTGAAAAAGCTTTTTTATCTTTAATTCTTATACCTTCTATAGTCTCATCATTTAGATTGATATGTGTAATTTCTACATTAGACAATGGCTTCAAGGATTCATCATTCACTCCAAATCCGTGATTTTGTGATGTAATTTCACTTTTGCCATTTATCAAATTTTTCACAGGATGATTGATTCCTCTATGTCCATTATGGAGTTTGTAAGTTTTTGCTCCTACACTTAAGGCTAATAATTGATGCCCCAAACAAATTCCAAAAATTGGTAGATCTTTTGCCATTGCTTTTTTTACATTTTCAATAGCATAATGCATAGGTTCTGGGTCTCCAGGGCCATTAGACAAAAACAATCCATCGGGATTCCATTTTTCAATTTCTTCAAAAGGTGTTTTGGCATTAAAAACCTTTAGAAAACAATCACGCTCTACAAAACAATTCAAGATATTTTGCTTTACCCCAAAATCATATACAGCTATTTTATACGTAGCATTTGAATTGCCTAGCTCATAAGCTTCATTTGTAGATACTTTACTCGCCAGTTCCAATCCTTTCATTTTTGGAGATTCGCTCAATTCTTTTTTTAAAGCTTCAATATTTTCAATATCTGTAGAAATCAAAGCGTTCATACTTCCCTTTTTTCGGATATATTGCACCAAAAATCTTGTATCAATACCTTCTATTGCGGGAATATTATTTCTTGTCAAAAAACTAGACAATTCTTCATTGGCTGATGGTCTAGAGGATTTATCCGAAAATTCACGACAAATCATTCCAAAAATCTTTGGGCTATTTGACTCTTGCTCTAGCTCATGAACACCATAATTTCCAATATGATTGGAAGTCATTACGAGCATTTGTCCATAATAACTAGGATCGGTAAAAAGCTCCTGATAGCCTGTCATGCCTGTGTTAAAACATAGTTCGCCTATTTTAGTAACAGGTGCTCCTGCCGAAATGCCTTCAAAAACACTTCCATCTTCAAGGATTAAAATGGCTTTATTATTCATATAAACTTTTAATTAAAGATATTTTTTAAGAAAAATATAATTTTTTCAAAAATATTTTTCTTAGGTTGCGTATTATAATGTTTGGAAGAATCCCAATTAATAGCCATAGTTGTTAACAAAAGCTTATTGAATATTCTCTATTACCAATGCCGTAGCGCCACCGCCTCCATTACAGATTCCAGCTACACCATATTTTGCATTATTATTTTTCAAAACAGATACCAATGTACAAGCAATTCTAGCACCAGAACCTCCAATTGGATGACCAAGAGAAACGGCTCCACCTTGAACATTTACTTTATTGATATCTAAATTCATTTCTTGCAAATTTGCTAATGCTACAACAGAAAAAGCCTCATTTATTTCAAAGAAATCTATGTCGCTCATTTGCAATCCCGCTCTTTTTACAGCTGCAGGAATAGCAATAGAAGGTGTGGTCGTAAACCAATCTGGATCTTGCTCTGCATCGGCATAGCCTATTACTTTTGCAATTGGCTTTAGACCCAACGATTCCATTTTTTCTTTGCTCATCAAAACCATTGCCGCTGCGCCATCATTTATTTTTGAAGCGTTTACTGCAGTTACCGTTCCTTCTTTCTCAAAAGCAGGTTTTACAGTAGCTACTTTGTCCCATTTGATATTTTTATACTCATCATCTTCCATTACCCATTTTGACTCTCCGCCTCTTTGTGGAATTTCTACAGGAATAATTTCTTCTTTGAATTGACCTTTTTCATAAGCTACTTGAGCTCTCTTGTATGAATTAATAGCATATTCATCTTGTTGTTCACGGCTAAAATTATATTTTTTTGCACATATCTCCGCTACATTTCCCATCATATTTTTCTTAAATGGATCTTGTAGACCGTCACGTACAATTGCATCAATTATTTCGCCATTTCCATAACGATAACCATTTCTTCCACTTGGGATATAATAAGGCGAATTGGTCATACTTTCAAAACCACCACCTATTGTTATATCATAAATTCCCAATTGAATAGATTGTGCAGCCAAAGCAATAGATTTCAAGCCCGAAGCACATACTTTATTGATAGTAGTACAAGCGGTACTCATACCTGCACCAGCATTAACAGCTGCCTGACGTGCAGGTGCTTGACCGTTATTTGCCTGAAGTACATTTCCCATAATCACTTCTTCTACTTGGTCGCCAGAAATTCCAGCTCGTTCTATTACGCCTTTAATAGCAATACTTCCCAATTCTACTCCCGTTTTTGTAGATAAACTTCCATTAAAACTTCCTATTGGCGTTCTACCATAGGCTACAATATATACTTCTTTCATTTTATTAGATTTATTGTTACAAAATTATAGTTTTTTAATTTTTTATATTTATTTAAGTATTCACAATTCGTGCAAAACCTATTCGTCAAAATCTAAGAAAACCTCTTGAGTTCTAGGTAATGCTTGACAAGACAATACATATCCTTTGTCTATTTCTTTTTGTGAAAGGCTATCTTTATCCAACATTTCTACCGATCCATTTTTAACCATAGCTCTACAAGTACAACAAGCTGCCACCATACAACTATAAGGAGGTTCTGCACCAGCGTCAATAGCAGCATCAATTATTTTTTCGTTAAAACCACATTCAAATTGATAATTTCTACCTTCAAATCGTATTTCAACTTTTGCCTTTTGTCCTTTTTCTAATGGCGCTTCATTTCCTTTGGCTACACTAGCCGATTCCATATCTTCAGCATCTTTAGCTGTAAAATACTCTCTAGAAAATTGTTCTTTTGCAACATTTAAGGCTACTAATGCATCTTCTAATGCATTGATTACACCATTAGGGCCACAAGCATAAAATTGAGATTTTGAAAAATCAGGAATTGTATTTATAAATGCTTTAGCCGTTTGTACATCAATTCTTGAATCTCCGTTTTGGGTCATTACATTTTTCCATACAAATCGAGAAGGAAATTGCGCAGAAAAGGACTGCAAAGTTTGATAAAACATTGTAGATGCTTCATTTTTATTACTCAAAATCAAATAAACATTCTGAGAAGTAGTATGAAGTAAGCTATCAATCATAGACAAAATAGGTGTGATTCCACTACCACCTGCAAAAAAAACTTGTGCTGCTTGGCTATTTTTCAAAACAAAATTTCCTAAAGGCTCAGACACTAATATTGTATCATTTTCTTTTGCATTCTGATTCAAATAAGTACTTACTTTTCCATTCTCAATTTGTTTTACACCTATTGCAACAAAATTATTGGAACGCTCCGAAGAACAAATAGAATAAGATCTATTTTCTTTTTTTCCCTCAATTTCTATTTGAATATTAATGTATTGTCCAGCAGAAAAAATAAATTTTGAAACAAGTTCACTTGGAATAGCAAATTGTAATTCCACAGCATCTTGCGTGAGTCTAATGAGTTTTGAAATCTTTAATGGATGAAAATTCATATTTCTAAGTGATTAATTTTTATTTAAAACTTCTATTGATTTTTGAATAACAAGATCTGTTTTATTTGTAATTTTATAAAATCCTTCCGATTTATATAATTGCTTGGCTATAAATGCTTTGAGTGTCATCTTCAATTTCTTATCGAATGTATTGATTCTATTTAACTTATACGATACTTTTTGTTTATTTACAAAATTATAAAACGAATTCATCATAGAAGCATCTACTTGAAATTTTGCTTCAAAATCTTCTAAAGAAGTATAATTTTTGTATAAATCCAAGAATTGAGTATGATTTGAATAGATAAAATCAGGAATCATACTTCGCAAAATTGAATAATTGTGAATATCAAAGTTGGTATCCAAAGACACAAAATAGTCGGGATAAATACCGCCGCCACCTTTAACCTTTCTACCCGAAAGTGTATAAAATAGAGCAGTATCTTCATTTTTGATGTTTTTATCATCA
>CAZUUI010000122.1:0-6414 GCA_964622955.1 uncultured Chitinophagaceae bacterium
GACACTGGAACACTTACCTGGGCTGTTGTTGCAACTGCCCTTGTTCTGCTTATGACTCCTGGACTTGCGTTTTTTTATGGTGGTCTTGTCAAGGCAAAGAGCGTTGTAAGCATGATGATGATGAGTTTTGGTTCGCTCGCTCTAATCGGAGTGCTGTGGATTCTCTATGGATTTAGCATGTCTGCAGTTTCTTCGCCGACTGACTTCTCTGGCAATCCTTTTGCCGTCTTTGCGCTAGAAGGACTGGGAAATGATGAGCTCATTGGAGCTGCATTTGGTTCCACATTTGCCATCATTACGGTTGCTCTAATTTCAGGTTCGATTGCTGACCGCGCGAAGTTTGGACCTTGGTTGGTATTTGCAGGTGTTTGGTCAACCCTGGTCTATTTCCCAGTTGCCTCCTGGGTCTGGGGCGGCGGTTGGATCATGGAGCTAGGAAACTGGCTAGCAGCCCCATCCGTCATCGATTATGCAGGCGGAACTGCTGTGCACATAAATGCGGGAGCTGCAGCGCTTGCTCTGGCAATCGTTCTTGGTAAGCGATTTGGTTTCGCCAAAGGAATCATGCAACCGCACAATGTCCCGCTTGTGCTGCTAGGTGCAGCTCTGCTTTGGTTCGGCTGGTTTGGATTTAACGTAGGAGCCGAATTCCTCAACGGAATGGAAAACGCAGGTTTGATTACTGTAAACACCATTGGCGCTACCGCAGCGTCGATTCTTGGTTGGCTGGTGATTGAAAAAATTAAGGAAGGAAAAGCGACTTCCATTGGTGCAGCTTCAGGAGCGATAGCAGGTTTGGTTGCCATTACTCCTGCCTGTGCGAATGTGACTCCGTTCTGGGCACTAGTACTCGGTGTCATTGCCGGGTTTGTTTCAGCGCTGGCGGTTGAGCTGAAGTTCAAGCTCGGTTACGACGACTCGCTTGATGTGGTTGGTATCCACTTGGTAGCTGGCTTGATTGGGACTTTGTACCTGGGCTTCTTTGCAATTGACACCGGTCTATTAACAGGCGGAGATCTCGGACAGCTTTTGGTTCAAACAATCGCAGCTTTTGGTGTGCTGATCTACTCTTTCGTCGCTGCACTGCTGATCGGACTTGCTATCGACAAGACCATGGGCTTTAGGGTCAAGAGCGAGGATGAGATTGCAGGCGTTGACCTAGTAGTTCACGGGGAAGCTGCCTACAGCTTCGGCCAGGATGAGCGGGCCTAGCCGAATTCAGGGGATAGGGGGCGAGTTTCGCCCCCTATTTCTTTGCCCTGGAGGTATTTGTGGCATAATTTCACCTGTTCGAAAGAACAATGCGGATGTAGCGCAGTTGGTAGCGCATCACCTTGCCAAGGTGAGGGTCGCGAGTTCGAGTCTCGTCATCCGCTCTCAGAGGATCACCTTTGAAACGGTGGAGTGGCCGAGAGGCGAGGCAGCGGCCTGCAAAGCCGTGTACACGGGTTCGAATCCCGTCTTCACCTCAAAGCAACAACCCGGGCGATTGGCGCAGTGGTAGCGCGCTTCCCTGACACGGAAGAGGTCACTGGTTCGAACCCAGTATCGCCCACAAACTAGGCAGATAGTTTCAAGACTTTTGCGGTTCTCTTAAGGTGCGCAGCTGCCGCCTTAGGATTTGAATTAAGGGTCTCTCCGATCCCATCAATCAAGCTAATTACACTATCAACCGTTTGCCGCCCAACAATTTCTTTCATTACTTCCAACATGACAGAAACAGAGACCGATGCACCAGGGCTTGCACCTAGCAGGCCTGCAATTGTTCCATCCTTTGAAGAAATAACTTCGGTCCCAAACTGAAGTGTGCCCTTGCGACCCTTTGGTTTGATTATTTGAGCACGCTGGCCAGCCTCGTAGTAGACCCAGTCCTTGGCATCGGCAGTAGGCACAAACTCTTTGAGTTGGGCAATCTTTTGCTTTTTTGACTTCGTGATTTCACGAACTAGATACTTCAGCAAACCAAAGTTCTCGATAGCAACTGAGAGGTAAGGCAGAAGGTTGTGCGGACGAACTGACAGCGGAAGGTCGAGTAATGAACCATGCTTTAGGAATTTCGGATTAATACCAGCAAACGGTCCAAACAGAAGAGACTCTTTTCCATCAACAACTCGCTTGTCTAGATGGGGCACAGACATGGGTGGTGCACCAACTGGAGCTTGTGAATAAACCTTTGCGTTGTGTTTGGAAACTAGTTCTGGGTTGTCGGTACGAAGGAAATGACCACTGACAGGGAAAGTTCCGTAGCCTCTAATTTCAGGAAGTTTCGCTGATTGCAGCAGCTTTAGTGCCCAGCCACCAGCTCCGACAAAGACTCGGTCAGCAATCACAATTCGGTTGCTGGAGGTTCCGAGAAATAATTGCCAACTACCGTTCGGATACTGGTAGAGCTTTTTAATTTCAACGCCTGTTTCGACCCTTACCTTCTTACTTATAAGCCAGGAGATCAGCTGTCGAGTCATTTCGCCATAGTCAACATCGGTGCCCTGCTCGATCCAGGTTGCAGCTATTTCATCGTTCTTGCGCTCCTGCATGATTAGTGGCGCCCACTGCGCTATTTGCTTGCCACTGGTAGAGATCTCCATCCCGGCAAATAATGGCTGATCCTTCAAGGCTTGATGGCGACGCTTGAGGTAGTCGACATCTTTGCTTCCAACCACGAAGGACATATGCGGAACCGTGCGAATAAATGACGATGGGTTCTTTAGGATTCCTTGTTCGACACAGTAGGACCAAAATGCCCTTGACTGCTGGAATTGTTCGTTAATTGCAATGGCCTTTTTCGGGTCAGGCAAGCTGCCATCGTTGCTGTCTGGCATGTAGTTGAGCTCACATAGGGCGGCGTGCCCAGTACCAGCGTTGTTCCAGGCATCCGATGATTCCATGGAGACTTCGGGGAGTCTTTCGAAAATTACGATCTTTGAATTCGGCTTTGCAAGCCTAATTAGTGTTGCCAAGGTGGCCGACATGATGCCGGCGCCGACCAAAGCAAAATCGTAGGTTTCTTTTTCAGACACGATACAAGGGTAGTGGTTAGAGAACTGTGACCCCGAGCAGCTGCCCAATTAGATAAGAAATTCCCATCGTTAACACACTCACTCCAACATTTCTGAAAATTGACTTGGGGATTGAGAAGTTACCAACCCAAGCTGCCCACCAGCCAGTGAGTGTAAGTGCAACGACTACTGATATTGCAGTTGCAATTTCTCCGCCCCACGGTCCAACCATCGCAACTAGTGGCAGGCCAGCTCCAAGTGAAAATGCAACTGCAGAGCTCCAGGCTGCTGCCCAAGGGTGAGCAGAAATGTGTAGGCGATCGCGACCAGCAGAAATCTCTGTGTCCTTTTGTGCGCTAACACTTATGTATTCGCCGCCGCCCATCGAAATTGCTCCGGCTACCAACGCCGCAATGCCGGCGAGCAAAAGAGCCTTCTGATCTCCTCCGGCTCCAGCCACACCCATCACCAGACCCGCTACCGAGACGATGCCGTCGTTGGCACCAAGGACAGCGGCGCGCAGCCAATTGAGTTTGATGTCTAGTTTCTGGTCGCTCGTAATCACGTAAAAAGCTTGGCCTATCCTCTGGCTCAATTCCAGCAAGGTAAGCCTTACTCACTAGACTTGGCCAAGTTAGGAGCAACGTGGAAATAAAGCTCTACGGGAAGACTCACCAGGTAAGTGAGGGTGCCACCGGCTTTGATTTATTTGAAGACCGGAACATCGTGGCGCTCCGCGTAAACGGCGAGCTGAAGGATTTAGCTCATAAGGTCGCAGCTGGCGATATTGTCGAAGGAATTGAGATTTCTTCGCCAGAGGGCCTAAGCATTCTCAGACACTCAACCGCACATTTGCTTGCGCAAGCGGTGCAGGAACTTTACCCACAGACCAGGCTCGGTATCGGACCACCAATTGAGGATGGGTTTTACTATGACTTCGACCCGCTAGAACCGTTTACTCCAGAAGATTTGCAAAAGCTCGAGAAGCGAATGAAAGAGCTGGTTGGAAAGTCTCAGAAATTCATTCGTAGGGAAGTCACTGACCAGGAAGCAAAGAGCGAACTGAGCGATGAACCCTACAAGCTCGAACTTATCTCCCTAAAGGGATCGGAAGTCGGGGAGGGTTCGGTCGAAGTTGCTGCCGGACAGCTGAGCATTTATCAAAATGTAAATCCTGATGGCAGCGTCGCTTGGCAAGATCTTTGCAGGGGCCCACACCTTCCAAACACTCGAATGATTGGAAAGGGCTTCTCTCTTACCAGAGTTGCCGCGGCTTATTGGCGGGGCAATGAGAAGAACAAGCAGTTGCAGCGCATCTATGGCACAGCTTGGCCAACAGTTGAAGAGCGCGATGCATATCTTGAACGCTTGGCGGAAGCGCAACGTCGCGATCACCGCAAACTCGGTGTGGAGCTTGACCTGTTTAGCTTCCCAGACGAGATTGGCTCGGGGCTCGCAGTATTTCATCCCAAGGGCGGAATCATGCGCAGGGTGATGGAGGACTACTCCAGAAAGCGTCACGAAGAAGCAGGTTACGAATTTGTTTACTCGCCACACATAACAAAATCAAACTTGTTTGAAACCAGTGGGCATCTTCAGTGGTACAGCGAGGGAATGTTTCCTGCAATGAAGCTCGACGCCGAGTTTGACGCAGAGGGAAAGATTCGCAAGCAGGGTCAGGATTATTACCTAAAGCCAATGAATTGTCCCTTCCACATTCTGATCTTTAGATCAAGGGCCAGAAGTTATCGAGAGCTTCCACTAAGAATGTTTGAATTCGGTAGCGTCTATCGCTACGAGAAATCAGGTGTTCTACACGGTTTGACACGCGTGCGCGGAATGACCCAAGACGATGCTCACCTTTTTGTTACACCAGACCAGATGGAGGCTGAGCTAAAAAAGGTATTGAAGTTTGTTTTGGACCTGCTTCGCGACTATGGTCTAAACGATTTCTATCTCGAGTTATCAACTCGTGATCCCGAGAATAAGAAATTTGTCGGCAGTGATGAAATTTGGGAAACCGCTACCAGCACCCTACCAAGAGTTGCTGAGGAGTCAGGCCTTCAATTAGTTCCAGATCCAGGTGGAGCTGCCTTTTATGGTCCAAAGATTTCTGTGCAGGCTAAAGATGCGATTGGTCGCAGCTGGCAGATGAGCACAATTCAGCTTGACTTCAATCTTCCTGAGCGATTTGATTTGGAATTTGTCGGCAGCGATGGCGAACGCCACCGACCAATCATGATTCATCGTGCGTTGTTTGGTTCGATTGAGAGATTCTTCGGAGTTTTGACTGAGCATTACGCGGGCCACTTCCCGCCGTGGCTTGCTCCGGTTCAGGTTGTTGGTATACCAATTGCGGATGACTTCGCTTCTTACCTAGAAGAGTTTGCATCAGATTTGCGTGCTTCCTCGGTCCGAGTCGAAGTGGATAGAAGCGATAACCGCATGCAGAAAAAGATTCGCGATCACACACTCGCCAAAGTGCCTTTCATCCTGCTGGCAGGGGAGCGAGACGTTAGTAACCAAACTGTCAGCTTCCGCTATCGAGATGGCAGACAGGAAAACGACATCAGTCTCAAAGATGCGAAGCAGATTATTTTGGCTGCGATTGAGCAGAAGAAGCAGGTGTAAGTGAGCGACGACTTTCTTTCAGACTTTTCTGCCATGCAGGATGGTTTTGAAAGATTGTGGACTCCGCATCGTCTGGTGTATTTGCGTGACCACCAGCAGCCGGCTGATGAGGATTGCCCTTTTTGTGCAGCACCTAAGAAGTCACTGGAGGACGGATTGGTCGTCAAATTGGGTAAGACCTCTTTTGTTTTGCTGAATTTGTTTCCGTATAACCCTGGCCACTTATTGGTCTGCCCATATCGCCACATCGACACCTATGACAAGGCAACGGCTGATGAAGTGGCAGAAATGGGACTTCTTACGCAGCAAGCGATGAAGACTTTGCAAAGCGTTTCTAAGGTGCATGGGTTCAATCTCGGTATGAATCAGGGGGAGGTGGCTGGCGCAGGGATCGCCTCACACCTTCACCAGCACATTGTTCCCCGCTGGCGCAATGACTCAAACTTCTTCCCGATAGTTGCCCAAACCAAGGCCATGCCTATTCTGTTGGGGCAGATGCGAGAAACAATTGCTAACAACTGGGTGGAGTCAGCTTAGAATTGGACCATGTCAAACCCAAAAAATGAAGGTACTGATCTAGTTAAGCGCGGTCTAGCAGAAATGCTAAAGGGCGGCGTGATTATGGATGTTGTAACAGCCGAACAGGCAAAGATTGCTGAAGATGCTGGCGCAGTTGCGGTAATGGCGCTGGAGCGTGTTCCTGCTGACATCCGAGCTCAAGGTGGCGTCGCCCGAATGAGCGATCCAGATTTGATTGATCAAATCATTCAGTCAGTATCAATTCCCG